>JBAZPE010000132.1:0-6283 GCA_041648375.1 Burkholderiaceae bacterium
GCTGCGGCGCCTTCAGCGCCAGCCGCTCACCCGTCTGCGGGCAAGGCTGGCACCAGGGCCCGCAAGCCCGCACCCGGCAGTGCGGCTGGCAATGCAGCGGCCAAGCCCAAGCCCCGACCAGCCGCCAAGGCGCGTGCCAGCAGCACAGGCCAGTCTGCCCGCAAGTCATCGGTCAGCGCGGGCAAGGGGGCGAGCGCAACGCGGTCCGCCGCAACGCCCAAGGCGCCCGTGCGCACGGCGGCCACCAAGGCTGGCGCGCGCCCGGTCACCAAGGCGGCGAGTCCCGCCCGGTCCAGCGCCGCCCCGGCATCCAAGGCCGCTGCGGCGCGTCCAGTCAACGCCACCAGAAAGACCACAAGAACCAAGGCTCGATAGCGCTTCGGCGCCAGTCGCCGGTCATGCTGCCGAGCGACGCTGTCACGTGTCGCGTGACGGACTAGAATTCATAGCTACCCGCAGTCAAACCTTCACTACGGTTCATCCTTTTATGCTCAATGTCGTCATCCTCGCCGCAGGTCTGGGCAAGCGCATGCAGTCCGACCTTCCTAAAGTGCTGCACACGCTTGCTGGCCGTCCCATGCTCGCTCATGTTCTGAGCAGCGCACGCGCGCTCAAACCTGCGCATATCGTGGTGGTGGTGGGGCATGGTGCAGAGGTTGTCAAAACGGCCTTCAAAGAGGAGTCCGGTCTGGCCTTCGCTGTGCAGGAACCGCAGCAGGGGACCGGCCATGCCGTGCAGCAGGCCGTGCCTCTGCTCGAAGGTGGCGATGCCAGTGATGACGTCACGCTCGTGTTGTATGGCGATGTGCCGCTGGTCACCCCCGATACCTTGAGCGCGTTGCTGGCCGCACGCGGCACGGGCATGGCCGTTCTGACCGAGCACCTCGACGACGCGACAGGCTATGGCCGTATCGTTCGCAATGAGCAGGGTCAGGTCCAGCGCATCGTCGAACACAAGGACGCCACCGAGGCCGAGCGCGCCATCAACGAAGTCAACACCGGCATCCTGTGTGCGCCGACCGCGCTGCTCAAGGACTGGTTGGCGCGCCTGACCAACGACAACGCGCAGGGTGAGTTCTATCTGACCGACATCGTCGGCTTCGCCGTTCAGGATGGTGTGCCTGTCGGTGCCGCGCAACCTGCTGCGCCCTGGGAGACATTGGGTGTGAACAGTCGCGTGCAACAGGCCGCACTGGAGCGCACGTTCCAGCGCGAACAGGCTCGGCGTCAGCTCGAAGCCGGCGTGACCCTGGCCGACCCCGAGCGATTCGATCTGCGCGGCACGCTGCAATGCGGGCGTGATGTGTTCATCGATGTGGGCTGTGTGTTCGAGGGTGATGTGCGACTGGCCGATGGCGTGCGCATCGGACCGCATTGCGTGCTGCGCGATGTCGAGCTGGGCACCGGTACACAGGTCGAGGCCTACAGCCATCTGTGTGAGGCCAGCGCTGCCGAACACGTCCGTATCGGACCCTATGCGCGTCTGCGCCCCGGCGCTGTGCTCGAAGCGGAATCGCACGTGGGCAACTTCGTGGAAATCAAGAAGACCCGTCTGGGTCAGGGCAGCAAGGCCAATCATCTGGCCTACCTGGGCGATGCCGACATCGGCGCGCGTGTGAACATCGGCGCAGGCACCATTACCTGCAACTACGATGGCGTGAACAAGCATCGCACCACGATCGAGGACGATGCATTCATCGGTTCGGACACCCAGTTGGTGGCGCCGGTCACGGTGCGTCGCGCGGCCACGCTGGGTGCCGGCACGACGCTCACGCGTGAAGCGGCGGCGGGCAAATTGACCCTGTCTCGCCCTCAACAGATCACGATCGACAACTGGCAGCGCCCGGCCAAGAAAGAGTGAGCGCGCCCGCCACCTCCGAGCCTGCCCCCAAGCCGGGGTGCGGCGGGCCTGGCAAGGCTGCGCCGTATGAGGGGCTGCCCTGGCCACGCCGCTTGTGGGCCATGGTCACCCTGATGACCGGGCTCACATTGGCGGTGCTCGATGCCACCATTGCCCACGTCGCGCTGCCCACCATCGCACGCGATCTGAATACGACACCCGCTGCGGCCATCTGGATTGCCAACGCCTACAACCTGGCCGTGGTCACGCTGCTGCTACCGCTCTCGGCGGTGGCCGAGCGTATCGGGTTTCGGCGCATGTTCACCTTCGGGCTCACGCTGTTCACCGTGGCCTCTTTGCTGTGCGCGCTATCGACCACATTGACCGAGCTGACCGCAGCGCGCGTGCTGCAGGGCATCGGTGCGGCGGCCATCACCTCGCTCATCGGCGGCTTCGTTCGCAACATCTTCCCGTTGAGCAAGCTGGGCATGGGCATGAGTGTGAATGCCACCACGGTGGCCATCAGCGCCGTCATAGGCCCGAACATCGGTTCAGCCATTCTTTCAGTCAGTTCCTGGCCGTGGATCTTTGCCGTCAATGTGCCCATCGGCATCCTGGCCTTGATCGGCGTGCGACACCTGCCCGATGTCCCCAGAAACAACGTGCGCTTCGATGGCCTGAGCGCCGTACTGTGCATGGTAGCGCTGGGGTCCTTCATCATCGCGGTCGATTTTCTCGGTCAAAGCCCGGCGCGCTCGCTGCCCTTGTTCGTGCTCGCATTCCTGTGCGCCGTCTTCCTGATTCGGCGCGCGCGCAATCAGACGGCGCCGCTGGTGCCTGTCGATCTGTTGCGCATTCCGACCATCGCCTTTGCTGCCTGTGCGTCAGTCTGCACGTTTGCCGCGCAGATGGCGTCGTACGTCTCACTGCCGTTCTATTTCCAGGGGGTAATGGGGCGACCGTATCTTGAAATCGGTTTGCTGATGGGTGCCTGGCCGTTCGGCACGGCGCTGGTGGCCACCCTGGCCGGGCGGGTGTCTGATAAATACTCGGCAGCCGTGCTCAGCGGACTGGGTGCCGCCACCATGGTGGCCGGGCTGGTGAGCCTGATTCTCCTGCCGCACGACGTGTCCAACACATGGATCATGTGTGCGATGTTCGTGTCGGGTGTGGGCTTCGGCTTTTTCCAGACACCGAACAACCGAGCCATGTTGTCGTCTGCGCCACGCTCGCGCAGCGGCGCAGCGGGCGGCATGCAAGCCACGCTCCGGGTTTTTGGCCAAAGCTTCGGCACGGCGCTGGTGGCCATCGCCTTCAGTTTGCCCGTCACCTATGGCCCGACTCTGGCGCTGATCTTCGCCACGGTGTGCGCCGTGCTCGCCGTGGCAGTGAATTGTGTGCGCTTCACCTCTCTGCGCGTGCCTGGCAGTTAACCCCCCCCCAAAAAAAAACAGGAAGTTCGGCATGACTTTGCATTTCGATCCCGCGCCAGCGGCGGCTCGCCTGGCTCAGGCCAAGCGCACGCATCACCATTTCGACGCGCTGCCGGCACATGAGCGTCCGACGTCGCTCGCCCAAGGTTACGCCGTTCAGGACGCGTTCCGGGCGGCGTTGGGAGAAGAAGTGGGAGGCTACAAGGTAGCGGCTGCGAATGCCGCAGCGCTGCGCACGAGCGAGTTCGGCCTGGCCTTGTTCGGCTACATGGGCCGCACGCATATGCACGGCAACGCTGCCGTGGTGCAGCGCGTCGAGGGTGCGCCTTTCACGCTGGAAGTCGAGGTCGCTTTCGAATTGGCTTGTGATGTGAACCCCGCTCGGGAGTCGCTCGATTGCCACCGCATGCTGGCCTCGAGCTTTCTGGCCTTCGAGATCGTGTGTAGTCGTTATGTCGACCGCAAGGTCGTAGGTGCGCCGAGCTTTGTGGCCGATGACTCAGCCTTCCACGCGTTTGTCAGAGGCGATGCCCTGCCTGGCGTTGACGCTTCCGCGCTGTGGACCACACCGGCATCGCTTATACATGGGGGGGCTTCGATCACCCCTGCGCTATCGGGAGACGCCTGCACCGATCCCTTGCGCTCGCTGGCGCTGTTCTGGGAACATGCTGCGACCTACAACCTGTCGCTCAAGCGCGGTCAGGTGATCACGACGGGCACCCTGGTGCAGGCAGTCGATGTGCAGGCACCGGGCAAGTACGAAGGTCGGCTGGGCGACGCCCGCGTCGTGTTCACGCTGGTTTAGGCGCCACCTGATGCGTGGCGCCAACCGTAGCGTATGGTTTATTCGCTGCGTTCTGTCTCAGAAGTCGTCGAAGCCGCTGTCGAATCCACCGCCGTCATCCATGCCGCCGCCGTCGTCGTAGCCGGCATCGGCCTGTGCGTCCTGCGCGGGTGCAGCAGCCTCAGCCCCTTGCGTGCCCTCGGCAGGCGTGGCGGCGTTGGCCTCGTTCCCGCCGAACAATCCCCCCAGCATGTTGCCAAGCATCATGCCGCCGGCGACGCCCATGGCCGTCTGCATGGCACCGGCCAGAAAGCCACCGCCGCCCGCGCCTGGCGCGTTGCGATTGCCCGCCGAGGCGGCCTGGGCCGTACCACCGGCCTGTCCCCCATTACCAAAGCCCAGCTTCTGGGCGAGGCTTTGCGGCTGCCCAGGGGCAGCCGCCTGTGCGCCGGCCTCGGGTGAGGGCTGGCGGCCGAATGCGTAATCGAGCGAGGACCCACCCGCTGCGCCAACAGTTGCCGGGCGGCCCGACCCTGCACTGGCGGCTGCCATACCCGCGCCCGCTGCGCCGGCACGCTGTTCGAGCTCGGCGATGCGTGCTTGTGCGGCCTGCAGGGCCTGATCCTGCACGACCACGGTCTGCGCCAGAAAGTAGGCCGCGCCGGGCTGCTCCTGCATGCGCGACTGAATGAACGTGTCGGCTTGCGGGTCGCGTGTCACCCCCTGACGTTCCAATTCTCCCAGTCGGGAAAACACACCTTCGATGGCCTGGCGATCTTGTCCGTTCATGGCGGAATTCCTAAAAGCTGACATTGAGCTGAGTTGGAGTGCGCTGCCCGCGAAAAGTTCGTTGCACCTCGGTCAGTGGCGCCAATTGCTCGCACTTTCGCGTGTTTCATCACGATGCGCCACGTTGTCGTAATAATGTTCTACGATAGGAGACGATCAATGACTATTGAGCCCTACAATTCTGATGACTGATGTCGAAGACCTGCACGAATGGATGACTCAAGTTTAAAGAATGATGTGGCGCTCATCGCGCGGATCAGTGCGGTCAAAACCATTCTTGAAGTGGTGTGCCGAACGACGGGCATGGGGTTCGCTGCAGTGGCGCGTGTCACCGACACCCGTTGGGTGGCGTGCGAAGTGCGTGACGAAATTTCCTTCGGCTTGCAGGCTGGTGGGGAGTTGGAGATCAAGACCACGATCTGCGACGAGATCCGGGATAGCAAGCGTATGGTCGTCATCGATCATGTGGCAACCGACCCCCTCTTTGCGCATCACCACACACCCAGACAATACGGCTTTCAGAGCTACATCTCGGCACCTATCTTTCGCGCCAGCGGCGAGTTCTTCGGAACGCTCTGCGCCATTCATCCGGCGCCCGCCGAAGTCAGCAGCCCTGCAGTCACGGGCATGTTCAGAATGTTTGCCGATCTCATCGGCTTTCATCTCGATGCGCAGGACCGCCTGGCCATCAGCGAAAGTGCCTTGAACAATGAACGTGCCAATGCCGAATTACGCGAGCAGTTCATCGCGGTACTGGGTCACGATCTACGCAACCCGCTGGCCTCCATCTCGGCAGGCTCGGGCCTGATGCGCAAGCTCACTACCGACGAAAAAACGCGCAGTGTATTGACGCGCATGGACAAGAGCATTTTGCGTATCAGCGGTCTGATCGACAACGTGCTCGATTTTGCGCGCGGAAGGCTCGGGGGTGGTTTCACGCTGCTGCGCAGCCCCGACGCCGGTTTGCAATCTGACCTGGAGCAGGTGGTTGCCGAGCTGCAGGCGGTCTGGCCCGAGCGCCGTATCGACAGCACCATTCATCTGGATGTGCCTGTCGATTGCGACCGGGGGCGCATGTCGCAGATGCTCTCGAATCTGCTGGCCAATGCACTGGCCTATGGCGATGTCGACAAAGCAATCCGGATCGATGTGCGCACGACCGATCAGGCATTCGAGATGGCGGTGTCCAATCACGGGGTACCGATTGCGCCCGAGATGCTGGAGCGGCTGTTTCAGCCGTTCTTTCGGGCGACGGCACGCCCCAGTCAGGAAGGCCTGGGGCTGGGCTTGTTCATCGTGCTGGAGATTGCGCGCGCCCATGGCGGCACCCTTGATGTCGTGTCCACGGACGCACTGACGCGATTCACCTTCTCCATGCCCTTGCTGCGCGCCACACCCCTATAATTCGGCATGATCCTGACCTCGTCTCCCGCCTTC
>JBAZPE010000133.1:0-6278 GCA_041648375.1 Burkholderiaceae bacterium
CGGCACCGGCGTGCTGTCCGGCCCTTCCTTTGCGCGCGAAGTCGCAGCCGGGCTGCCAGTCGGCCTGACCGTCGCCTCCCTGCGTGCGGACGTCTGCGAAAACACCACCACCCTCCTGCATGGCGGCGCGGTGCGGGTGTATGCCAGCACAGACATCGTGGGCGTGGAAGTCGGTGGCGCCTTGAAGAACATCATGGCGGTGGCCTGCGGGATCGGCGACGGGCTGAATCTGGGCACGAACGCGCGCGCCGCGCTGATCACCCGTGGCCTGGCCGAAATGTCACGTTTCGGTGCCGCGCTGGGCGCACAGCCCGAAACATTCGCAGGCCTCACCGGCCTTGGGGACCTGGTGCTGACCGCCACGGGCGACCTGTCGCGCAACCGTCGCGTGGGGCTGGATATCGGTCAAGGCGTTGCACTGGCCGACATTCTGGCGCGAGGCATTACCGCAGAAGGCGTGCGCTGCGCAAAGGCGGTACTGGCGCGCAGCGCAGCACTCGGGGTGGACATGCCCATCACCGAGGCAGTCTGTGCCGTGCTCTTCGATGGCGTTGCTCCCATCACCGCGGTATCGTCACTATTGGCGCGCGATGCACGCGCGGAAAACGAGCTTTAAAGCGTCAGGAACTCCCATGTCGTCCCTCTCCCTCTTCCGTGCTGACGCCCCGCTGCGGCGCTACCTCGCCATCCAGCATGCGGTCAGTGCCAGCCTGACGCTCGCGCTTGCAGTCTGCGTGCTGGCCTTCGCCCCAGTCGTGCACGCGCAATCCTCCGAATGGCCTGCCCGAGGCCCCATCACGCTGGTGGTGCCGTTTCCTGCAGGGTCATCGCCTGACATCATGGCGCGCACCCTGGCCGAGCCCCTGGCCCGATCGCTGGGGCAATCCATCATCATCGACAATCGCCCCGGCGCCGGTGGCAACATCGGCACCCGCCAAGTCGCGCGCGCCGCGCCAGACGGCTACACGCTGGTCTATACGATCAATGGCCCTCTGATCACCGCGCCGACTCTGTACAAGGCCACACTGGGCTACGACCCTTTCACCGACTTGCGTCCGGTTTCACTGGTGGCCACCAGCCCCAACGTGCTGACGGTGCCCGCTGATAGCCCTGCTACCACGGTCGCAGGCTTCGTGAACCAGGCCCGCCGACACAATGGCGCCTGGAACTACGGATCAGTGGGTGCTGGCAGCTCGGCACACCTGGCCATGGAGATGTTCAAGCAGCAGGCGAACATCGACCTCATGCATATTCCCTACTCGGGCTTTCCTCAGGTCATCACGGCCATCATCGCAGGCGACGTACAGGCAGGCTTCATGGTGCCAGCCATCGCCATGCCTCAGGTGCGTGCCGGCAAGGTTCGTGCACTGGCCATCACCAGCCTGAAACCGAGCGAAGCGCTACCCGGAATAGAAACCATGGCGCAGCAGGGTTACCCAGGGTTCGAGTCCATATCGCTGAACGCCATTCTCGCGCCGAAAGACACGCCTACGGTGATTATCGAACAGCTGAATCGGGAAATTGCCCGCGCGCTGCAGGACGAAACCGTGCGCAAGCTTATGATGTCGCAATACTTCACTCCTGCACCCAGCTCTCCAGAAGGCCTGACCCGCATCATGCGTGACGAGAAAAAGCGCTGGGACTGGGTGATCGACGCACTCAAACTCTCACTGGACTGACGCCCCCATGACCATGGCCGAGACGTTCACTGCATTGCCCGCCTGGCAGGTCATGGCCTGGGGGCTGGCATTCTTTGGCGGGATCTACCTGGTCTTTGGTGCCACCATGTTTGCCCTGACACGCGTCGTGCTACCCAAATTAGGCTGGGGCGCCCCCCTGGACCCCCGCCCCATTACCAACGAGCAATGGCGCGCCGAATTCAAGCAATCGGCGATCTCCGTCCTGATCTTCGGCCTGGGCATGATCTTCCCGTGGGGCCTGCTGCAACTGGGCTGGGCACGGCTGGATCCCACGCCCAGCGCCACCAAAATCGTCGTTGAAATCCTGGTGCTGGTGGCTTGGAACGATGTGCATTTCTGGATCAATCACCGACTGCTTCATACACGCCTGTTGCGCCGATTCCACCTGCCGCACCATCGCTCGGTCATCACGACGCCATTTTCCACCTACAGCTTTCATCCCATTGAAGCGTTGATGCTGGGCAACGTCATCTTGCTGCCTATGTTGCTGCACGACTTCAGCTTCTGGGCGCTGTTCTCGGTGCCGATCTTCAGCTTGTTCTTCAACTGCATCGGACACGCCAACTACGACTTCTTTCCGCGGGTGTCCTATGCGCACTGGTTTGCCGCCAGCCGCCGCCATCACCTGCATCACGCCTGCTACAACGGCAACTACGGCTTCCAGTTCACCTTCATGGATCGTCTGTTCCGTACACGCCTGCCCGCCGATGCCGCGCAGGCGCGCATCAAACCGGGCACGCCCCGCGCACAATGAGCGCGCGCAGGCCGGTGCTGCATCTGCGCCATTGGCGTGACTGGCAAAGCCTGGTCTACCTGGCGGCCACGCCCGCGCTCGCGGCCTGGATGTGGATCTACGGGTTCAATCTGCTGGCCTATGGGCTGCTGCTGTTTTTGACGCTCGGCATCGGTGTCATCCATCACAACCACACGCATCTGCGCATGTGGGTCGGCAGAGGTTCTCGTCGCGCCAACCGCATCACCGACTACCTGATCACGCTGCTGCAGGGCCATCCGACATTCGTGTTCTGGCCTGCACACACTGGCAACCACCACCGATACAAGCACGGTGCGGGCGACATCGCGCGCACCTATCGTTTCGGTGGCGACACCAATCATCTTCGCGGCTATCTGCTGCACCCGCTGCAGGCGATCTGGGTCCTGTTCCCGCTCTTCCTTCAGTGGCTGCGCAGGCTCTACCAGCGCAGTCCGGGTGCGTGGCGTTACTGCGTCGGCCAGTACGGCGCATGGCTGGCGTCCTGGGCGCTGTTGCTGGCGATCAATCCTTACAAAGCCATCGTGTTCGTGATTGTGCCGCAACTGCATGGGCTGCACTGGTTGCTGGCCACCAACTATCTGCAGCATGCCCACGCCGATGGTCGTGCCAGTCGCCATGAGGGTCGATACAACTACGCCCGCAACTTCGACGGTCTGGTCAATCCTCTGCTGTTCAACATCGGCCTGCATACCGCTCATCACGAAAACCCGCGCGCGCACTGGTCCGCACTTACTGAGCTGCATGCCAGGCGCTACCGTCATCTCGTTGCGCCCGAACTGAACGAAGGCGGCCTGCTGCCCTATATGTGGCGCGTCCTGATTCTGGGCGCGTTCAATCAACGCTATCGATCCACGTCCATGATGCGCGTGCACGATGGTGACGAACCGCGCTAAAAACAACCTGAGCGCATACCCCCAAGGAACACAAGAACATGCCAGTGGCTTTCGATCGTGTTTACCTGCACAGCAGCGGCTATCACATGCCAGGTGCCCCCGTGGACAACGACGCGATGGATGCGTACATTGCCCCGCTGAACCGCATGTCCGATCGCATCAAGCGGCGTGTGCTGGGCGAAAACGGCATCAAGACCCGACACTACGCCATCGATCCGCATGGCAACACGACCTGCACCAATACGGCCATGGCGGCCCATGCCATCGAGGCGTGTCTGACGCGGGGTGGACGCGACTGGTCGACCGTCTCGATGCTGGCCAGCGGATCATCCGGCGGTGACGTATTGATGCCCGGCTTTGCCAACATGATCCAGGGCCATCTGTCGGCCCCTCCCCTGGAGGTCATGTCGGTCCACGGCATCTGCGCCGCCGGCGTGGGCGCCATACAGGCGGCGGCACAAGGCATCGAACTGGGCGCACATCAGCAGGCGCTGGCCGTTGCCAGCGAATTGCCATCACGTCTGTTCAAACGCTCGCGTTTCGCCACCCAGGACTACAACAGTGATTTCGACGCCCACTTTCTGCGCTGGATGCTCTCAGACGGGGCTGGCGCCATGCTGCTCGGGGGCCCCGATAGCGCACTGGCGGGTCAGCCAGGCATTCGATTGAAGCTGAAGTTCATCCACCAGCGCAGCTTTTCAGGCGACTATCCGGTGTGCATGCAATTGGGCATGTCGGCCGATGGTGAGCGCGGTCATCTGGATTACGACGGCTGGGCCGACGCTGAAGCCGATGGGGCGCTGAGCTTGCGCCAGAACATCCGTCTGTTGCCCAACCTGTTTGATGTCAGCATCCATGAATACGCCACCCTCGTGCGCGACGGATGGATGGACCCTGCCCGCGTGAGTCACTTCCTGTGCCACTACTCATCGGAGAAGTTCATGCCGGTGGTGGACGAACTGATGCAGAAAGCTGGCCTGGCGATTCCGAAATCGCGCTGGTGGAGCAACCTTGCCTGGCGCGGTAACACGGGTGCGGCGTCCATCCTCATCATGCTGGCCGAGTTCCTGGAAACGCACACGCTCACACCGGGCGAACAGGTGTTCTGCTATATCCCGGAATCCGGGCGCTTCATGACGGCCTACATGCTCTTCGAGGCCGAGGCGGTCAATGCGGACCTGGCGACCGGTTCGGATTCCCGTTCGACGTCAGCTGCAGACTTCGCTGTCGGTGCAGCCGAGGGTACACACTCGATCACTGATGCGGGAGCCGCCTCAGCGCCACCTTCGCCTACTGGAATCGCACGCGCACCAGCCGCGGCACACGATGCTTCAGCATCTTGGCGCACCAGCGCGGGCCTGGATACCGCTGATCAGGAACCGAATCTGGCATCGGTCGTTGCGCCACACGACCCGGCCACCGCGCCAGCGGCGCTCGCGCCGTTGCTCACGGAACTGGCGGGTATCTGGCATGACTATCGCTCCCGCGTCTGGCGCACACCGCTTGTGCGAGCGCTGACGCGTGGCGAGTTCAGCATGGACGACTACTGCAACTGGATGGCGCAGTGGGTGCCCCAGGTGCGCGAGGGCAGCCTGTGGATGCGTGAGGGTGCGGCCAATCTGCGCGCGCCCTTCGATTCCCTGTCCACGTTAATCGACCATCATGCAGGCGAAGAACAGAACGATTTCAAGATCCTATTCGATGACTACACCCGTGCCGGCGGCAAAGTGAAAGACATTGATGAGCTCACACGCAATCCCGGCGGGCAGGCACTCAACGCCTACCTGCATGCGCTGGCAGCTACGCCCAATCCGATTGGGCTGATGGGTGCCATCTACGTCATCGAAGGTACCGGGCAACGGATCGTGCCGCACCTGCTGCCGCTGTTGAAGTCGGCGCTCGCGCTCACCCCCGACATGTATCGCTTTCTCGAATACCATGGCCACAATGACCAGGAGCACCTGGACGAATGGCTGATGGCCGTTGAAATGGTGATGTCACTTGACGACACGGGCACCGCCGCCCAGCGGATTGTCGACACCGCACGCCAGACGGCTTCACTGTATTTGATGCAGTTCGAACACATCATGAACGAACGGCCTAGGAGCTCGCAGGCATGACACAACCCGATTTCATGACACGCGCGCATGACCCTGCGGATCCGGATCCCTGGCTCGCACTCTATCTGGACAAAAGCACACCACTTCCCGATGCCGTCAAAGAGGTCTGGCTATCGGATTCGAGCTCGAAGTCGCGGCAGTTCCTGCTGCCCTTCGTGCGTCCGCTGGCACGCCTGTTCATCATCCTGATTCAGATCATCAAGACCTTCCTGCCACGCAAGTGGTCGCACTCCAAACTGCTGCATCGGTTCCTGGCGTGGGGTCTCGAACATTTCGTCTCTCCCCAGGCCAACTGGCTGATTCTGCGCCACTTCCATCTGGGTTCGCAGATACTTGCATTCGTCGCCAAGAACAGCCCTGTGCCCGTCAGCACCAACCCGCTGGAACCCGCGTGCATTGCTGATCTGCGTGATGAGCTCTTCCTCAAGCACGACCTGAATCTATTCAATTTCGTGATCCGCCTGAACACGGCGCTGCGCGAGGCGGGCAAGGAAATCGTCCCTGCTGACAATCTCGATCTATCGATGATTCAGGAGCCCCCCATCCGCTATGAAGACATGCCGAATCGCAAGCGAAACTTCCTGGACCTGGAAAGCGCAATTGAGCTGTTCACCCCGCTATATCAGTTAATGTTGACCGACAATGACTTCTGGCGTGCTGCGAACTCATTGCAACTCGATGAAACCCTCGGCTTATATGCCGCGAAAATCACCAATGCGCCTCAGCATCTTATTCTGGTTAACAACAAGCACCCGCTTGTGGCGTTATCCACATTGCGGGCGGGTTACCG
>JBAZPE010000134.1:0-6263 GCA_041648375.1 Burkholderiaceae bacterium
TCGCAAAGGTCTCTGATGCGCCCGAAAAGACGATGTGTGACGATCCTGCCTACCTGGCGTACCTTCGCCAGGTTTTCGATCTCCCGCCGGCATGATTGTTTTTAACCGTGAAACTGAACCATAAGGGGTTTGCATGAGCAGCATTAAACGCGTGAACGTCGAAAAACGCCTGTCGGACATGGCGATCTATAACGGCGTCGCCTATCTCGCAGGCCAGATTCCCGATACGCCCACGCTCGATATCGTAGGCCAGACCCGTGAAGTGCTCGCCACCATCGACCGTCTGCTGGCCGAAGCAGGTACCGACAAAACACGCATTCTCATGGCCCAGATCTTCATTGCCGATCTCAAGGATGTGGCGGGCATGAACGAGGCCTGGGATGCATGGGTGGCTGCGGGCAATGCGCCACCGCGCGCCACGGTCGAGGCCAAGCTGGTCAACCCTGACTGGAAGGTCGAGATCGTGGTGACGGCTGCTGTCGGTTGAGCCCTGGCGAGGTCTTTGACTCAGGCCGGGTCGGGCTCGCATTTGCCGGCCTGCCGCGTCGGCACCCATGCGTGGCACTGTGACAAGCATGGGTGGTGCCGCCTGAACCGTGCCCCCGCCCGTCTGTCAGGCACCCAGCAGCAGCGTGGCGGCCATCAGGCCGCCAAGTTCCTCGCACGTCGTACGATCCTCATTGGCCAGCGTCTTGGTCGCCCATATGGCCTGCGGCGTGTCTGCGGCAAATCGAATCACCAGCGGCTCGGCAACCTTGCGTAATCGCCATCCCGTGCAGATTCGGGTGGCCTGCGCCACAGCGCCTTGCCCATCCGTGCCCGCGCTCACGGCCAGGCCGTAGGGGCGTCCGCCCACGCGGTCAAGCACGTCGTAATAACGACGGTCAAAAAACGCCTTCATTTCGCCACTCAGCGCGCCCAGGTTCTCCGGCGCACAAAACAGGTAGCCCTGCGCGTTCAGCATGTCCTCGCCACTTGTCTCCAGCGCTGCGCGCAGGGTCACCTCGAGGGGTGCCTCGCACGCCAGTGCCGTTTGCTGCGCGCCCCTGGCCATGGCCTGCGCCATCTGATGTGCCGCCTCGGTGCGGGAATGCCAGACGATGAGCAGTCGGGGCGTCATGGCCGCTCGATGCCTTGCGCACGCGCCAGGCGGGCGAGCGGGTCCTGACGGTAGTAGGCGACCAGCAAGTCATACCACTGCGGCAGCAGGGTGGCCATGGGCTGTGGATCGGCAAAAAAATGTTCGGAGCTCACCGCAAAGAACTCCGCCTCGTCGGTGGCAGCATAAGGATCTAGCGGCAGTTGGTCATACCAGTAGTCGGCCTGCTCGCTCTCCGGATCGACATCAGGCGGGATGCTGGCTTCGATCGCGTCCAACGCGGCGCGCAGAATGTCCAGGCTCTGGTCCAGCACTCGGCGCCAGTGTCTCGGGTCGATGGTGCCGTGCCCAGACAGGTCTGGCACGCCATCGGCAAAGCCGGTGCTCAGGTCGAGCTTGTGTGCGAACTCGTGTATGACCACGTTGTAGCCCCCTGTCTGGGCCAGGGCGTCTTCCCATGACAAAATCAGCGGCCCTGCATCCCAGGCCTCGCCCGATGCGGATTCCGTGTAGGTGTGCACGATGCCCGCTTCATCCACGTGTTCGCGCTCGATCATGAATCCACCGGGATAGACGATGATTTCCTCCCAGCCGGCATACAGGTCTGGCGGCAGATGCAGCACCGGCAGAGCGGCCTGGGCGGCAATCGCCAGCTGGATGACATCGTCGAGCACGACGCCCTGTGCGCCGTTCCAGGTTTTCAGTGCCAGCAACCACGCCGCGCGCTGCTTCAGCGCCGCACGTTCTTCATCATCAAGCGCCGCCAGGAACGGGTAGCTGGCGAGCGTGTCGGCCCACAGGGCTGGCGGGATGCGTTCATGCACCGCAGCGACGGCCTGCCCCTTTGCATGGCGGCCTGTGATCCAATCCAAAACCATTCTCTATTCCTTCCGGTTTTCGGGGCAAACGTCCCGTCTGTGTAGTGTAGAGTGTTGCTATCGCGATTGGTCCTGCTTACCGTCATGTCGAGTGAATCGGCTTTCTCTCCTGCTGGTGTGTTTGATGCTGTCTGGTACGAGGCCGTCTGTGCGGAACTCGACCCGGCCGGCCGCGCCTTGATCGACAAAACCCTGCACTGGGCACAGCCGCACTGGCAGACGCACACCGCCGCCAGCGGCGAACCGCTGGCCGAGCATGCGGCCGGCACCTCTCGCCTGCTGGCCGGGTTGCATACCGATGCGGCCACACGTGCGGCCGCGATACTGGCCAGCCTGCCCTATGACTTTTCCTCGGGCGCGCCGGCGTTGCGCGATGACCCCATCGCCCAGCACTTCGGTCAGGAAATCGCCCGTCTGGTGCATGGCTCGCACGCGCTGGTGCGCCTGGGTGTCATGGCGCGCGACGCGCGCGATCAGTCCGCAGATTCCACCGATCAGAAGGAAATGCTGCGCAAGATGCTCCTGGCCATGGCGGCAGACCTGCGCATTGTGCTCATGCGGCTTGCCTCGCGCCTGCGAACCTTGCGCTGGCACACCGAATCCAAGGCCGAGTGCCCGGTCAGCTTTGCGCGCGAAACTCTCGATCTGTATGCACCCCTGGCCAATCGCCTGGGGATCTGGCAAATCAAATGGGAGATGGAAGATCTTTCGTTCCGATATATCGAGCCCGAGCGTTATAAGCAGATCGCCCGATCACTCGAAGAAAAGCGTGTCGAGCGGGAGGCCTTCATCGCCGATACCATCGCGCGCATGCATGCGGCCATGGCACAGGCCGGGGTGACCGCCGAGATCAGCGGTCGGCCCAAACATATATTCAGCATCTGGAACAAGATGCGCACCAAGTCGCTGGATTTCAGTCAGCTGCTCGACTTGCGTGCGCTGCGCATCATCGTTGCCGACGTGCGCGATTGCTACAGTGCGCTGGGCATCGTCCACGACATGTGGCCCCCGGTGATCGAAGCGTTCGACGATTACATCTCACGCCCCAAACCCAACGGCTATCGCTCGCTGCACACCGTGGTGCTCGATGACAATCAGCGTCCGTTCGAGGTGCAGATCCGCACACGCGACATGCACCAGTTCGCCGAATACGGGATGGCCGCGCACTGGCGCTACAAAGAAGCGGGGGCAAAAGGGGGCGAGGTGTCGGCGTCTACCGACTACGATCGACAGCTTTCCTGGATGCGCCAACTGCTGGCGTGGAACGCCGACGTCGACAGTTCGCAGGCGGCCATCCCCGTTGATGCCGGCGCGCCCAGCCCCAGCAGCGACCACATCTATGTGCTCTCGCCCCAGGCGCGGGTCATCGAGCTCCCCCAGGGGGCTACCCCGGTCGACTTTGCCTATCACCTGCACACCGATCTGGGCCATCGCTGCCGTGGCGCACGCGTAGACGGCCAGATGGTCCCGCTGAACACGCGTCTGGCCACCGGGCAGACGGTCGAAATCATCACCACCAAATCGGGTGGGCCGTCGCGTGATTGGGTCAATCCCCAGTTGGGCTTTCTTGCCAGCCCGCGCGCGCGCTCCAAGGTGCGCATGTGGTTCAACGCCATCGAGTTGCAGCAGCGCATCACCCAGGGCCAGGCACTGGTGGAAAAAGAGCTGCAGCGGCTGGGCAAGACCGCAATCAACCTCGAGCAGCTCTCGACCCATCTCGGCTTCACACGTGCCGAGGATCTCTATGTCGCGGTCGCCAAGGAAGAGTTCAGCCTGCGCCAGATCGACGCCGTGTTTCATGAGCCGGCGCCCGAACCCGAGGACACCGATCCCGCCGATGTGACGCGCGCCAGCCGGGCCGAGAGCGCCGAACGCAGCGGCCGCAGCGGTGTGCTCGTGGTCGGCGTGGATTCGCTGATGACCCAGTTGGCGCGATGCTGCCGGCCAGCGCCTCCCGACCCCATCGTGGGGTTCGTCACGCGCGGTCGAGGTGTGTCCATCCATCGCACGAGCTGCTCCGCCTTTCGCGCCCTGGCTGCCCGCGAGGCCGAACGCATCATCGATGTGGACTGGGGCGATACCGGCGAGACCCTGTATCCCGTGGACATCACCGTGCACGCCCAGGATCGCTCGGGTCTGCTGCGTGATCTCTCCGAGGTGTTTGCCCGGCTGCGCCTGAACGTCATCGGTGTGAATACGCAGAGCCGCCAGTCGCTGGCCCACATGACGTTCACGGTCGAGGTGCGCGGTGCAGAGCCCATGAGCCGGGCAATCGCCGCCCTGACCGAGGTCGCGGGTGTTACAGGCGTCTCGCGCCGTTGACGCTGTTAGAATGAGGGGTTGCGAGGCGTGCGGCCGAGGTTTTTGCGGGCATGCTGTCGTACTTCGGAGATCAGCACCTTGAACACCTACAATTTTCCCGATGCCAAAGGGCACTTCGGTAAGTATGGCGGCGTATTCGTCGCCGAGACGCTTTTCCATGCACTGGACGAGCTGAACTCGGCCTTTACACGCTACTGGGAAGATCCTGCGTTCCAGGCCGAATTTCAGTATGAACTCAAGCATTTCGTCGGTCGTCCCAGCCCGCTCTACCATGCCCGCCGCTGGTCCGAGCAGCTCGGTGGTGCCCAGATCTGGTTCAAGCGCGAAGACCTCAACCACACGGGCGCGCACAAGATCAACAACTGTATCGGCCAGGCCCTGCTTGCCCGCAACATGGGCAAACAGCGCGTCATCGCCGAAACCGGCGCCGGTCAGCACGGTGTGGCCACCGCAACGGTAGCTGCACGTTATGGCATGGAATGCGTGGTCTACATGGGCAGCGAAGATGTCCGTCGCCAGGCCTCCAACGTCTATCGCATGAAACTGCTGGGCGCCACGGTCGTGCCGGTGGAATCCGGCTCGCGCACCCTGAAGGACGCGCTCAACGAAGCCATGCGTGACTGGGTCGCCAACGTGGAAGACACGTTCTACATCATCGGCACCGTTGCCGGTCCCCATCCCTATCCCAAGCTCGTGCGCGACTTCCAGTCGGTCATCGGGAAGGAATGCATCGTGCAGATGCCCGAATTCGCAGGGCGTCAGCCCGATGTGGTGATTGCGGCGGTGGGCGGTGGGTCGAACGCCATGGGCATTTTCCACCCCTACATTCCCTTCGAAGACGTCGCGCTCGTCGGTGTCGAGGCAGCGGGCGAGGGCATGTCGTCCGGACGCCATGCCGCATCGCTGGCGGCGGGGTCGGTGGGCGTGCTCCACGGCAATCGCACCTACGTCATGCAGGATGCCAACGGTCAGATCCAGGAAACCCATTCGGTATCTGCCGGTCTGGATTATCCGGGCGTGGGTCCCGAGCATGCCTGGCTCAAGGACCTGGAACGGGCCACCTATGTCGGTATCACCGATGAAGAAGCGCTGACCGCGTTCCATGAATGCTGCCGCACCGAGGGCATCATGCCGGCGCTGGAATCGGCGCACGCAATCGCTCAGGCTGTGAAACTTGCGCCCACGCTGTCGCGCGACAAGATCATTCTGGTCAACCTGTCCGGTCGTGGTGACAAGGACATGCATACCGTCGCCGAGCGCGCCGGCATCGTGCTGTGACGGGGGCGATCGTGAGTCTTCAGCAAGATCGCATTGCCAACGTGTTCTCCGCCCTGGCACCCACCGGGCGCGCGGCACTCATCCCCTACATCGCCGCTGGCGATCCTTCGCCGACCGCGACGGTGCCGCTGATGCACGCCCTGGTGGCAGGTGGAGCCGACATCATCGAAGTGGGCATTCCGTTCTCTGATCCGATGGCCGATGGGCCTGTCATCCAGCGTGCGGCCGAGCGTGCCATTGCGCAGGGTGTCGGCCTGGCTCAGGTGCTCGAGATGGTGGCTGATTTTCGTACCACCGACGCCCGTACACCCGTCGTGCTGATGGGGTATGCCAATCCGATCGAACGCATGGGGCAGGATGTCTTCGTCGAGCGTGCGGCGCAGGCGGGTGTCGACGGCGTACTGGTCGTGGATTATCCGCCCGAAGAGGTCGAGGATTTCGCTCGTCGTCTGGGCGAAGTGGGCTTGGCCCCTATATTCCTGCTCGCCCCGACCTCGACCGACGCTCGCATCCAGGCCGTGGCAAAGGTGGCCCGTGGTTATGTGTATTACGTCTCGCTTAAAGGCGTGACCGGCGCGGCCAACATCGACACGACTGCCGTGGCTGGTCGCCTGGCGGCCATCCGGCGCCACGTGTCAATTCCTGTCGGTGTCGGATTCGGTATTGGCGATGCCGACAGTGCTGCC
>JBAZPE010000135.1:0-6250 GCA_041648375.1 Burkholderiaceae bacterium
CCAGCTCCATGGCCAGCAGGCGGCCGGCCAGGTCGGTCGCGCCGCCCGGCACGAACGACACCACGATCGTGACGGGCTTGCTGGGCCAGTTATCGGCCGCCTCGGCGGTCGGTGTGCCCAGGAAGGAGCTGAGCGGCAGGGCGCCGGCGAGCATCAGTGCGGCGGTCGTGATCACTGCGCGACGGGTCAGGGTTTTGTTCATGTATGTCTCCGGCGAGCAGTGTGCGTCTGGGGCATTGGCTGCTCGTCACGCTGCGGCGTGTTTTTGATTGTTGTCGATTGTTCGCTGAATGTAATGGTGACCCTGGGCACCGTCTAATACTTAACGGCGATCGGCTGATACCGGATTGCTATCGGACCCAACTTGCCATGAAATGTCCGGGCCCCTATGATTTTCAACCCCTGCCTTCTCTTCCGGATACCGATCGATGACCTCAGTCAAGCTCACCCGCAGCGTGCTCTACACGCCTGGCGCCAATCCTGCCGTCATGACGAAGGCCCTGAACGGCTCGGCAGATAGGCTGATCTTCGATCTGGAGGACGCGGTCGCCCCCGAGTCCAAGGTTCAGGCGCGCGCCCATGTGCTGGACATTCTGGCCGCGGCAGGCGATCGGCGAGATCACGTCGTGGTCAGGGTCAATGACCTGGACAGCGCGTGGTGCGATGAGGATGTGTGCATGGCCGTGCAGTCCGGCGTGCCGGCCATCCTGTTTCCCAAGATCAGCAGCGTCGACCACCTCGAGCGTGCGCAGCATCTGATGGCGAAACAGGGCGCCGGCCGCCACGTCGAACTCTGGTGCATGATCGAGACGCCAGTGGCCATCCTCAACCTCCAGGCAATCGCGCAACATGCAGGCGCCCTGGGCGCGCCCATGACCACATGGGTGCTGGGCACCAATGATCTGGTCAAGGATATGAAAGCCGCCCACACACGCACACGCGAACCGTTGATGACGGCGTTGAGCCTTGCGGTACTGACTGCTCGGGCATACGGGTTGACGGTGCTCGATGGAGTGCATAACGACATCAAGGACATGGAAGCGTTTGTGCAGAGTTGTCGTCAAGGGCGCGAGATGGGCTTTGACGGCAAGACGCTGATCCATCCTTCGCAGATCACGCCTTGCCATGAGGTGTTCTCGCCCTCGGAAGATGAGGTGCAGTTCGCGCGACAGGTGATCGAGGCGTTCGAGTTGCCCGACAATCAGGGCAAGGGTGTCATCAAGGTTCAGGGCCAGATGGTGGAGTTGCTGCATGCGAAAATTGCCGCGCACACCCTGGCCATGGATGAGGCAATTCAGGCTCGGGCCACGCGCTGACTGCAGCGTGTGTCGGGTCAAAGATCGCCCAGCAATCGCGCGATCTTGAACAGTTCATTGTCCGAACTCACCCCCAGTTTGCGATAGGCCGTGAATTTCTGCGTGCTGATGGTCTTGGCGCTGCGGTCGAACTTCTTCGCGATTTCACCGACTGTCATACCGTTCAGGAAACAACGAAGTACTTCACGCTCCCGCTGCGAAAGTTTGGCGCCCCGAACGAAACCATCAACTTCGCCGATCGTGCCGGCTGTCAAATCCATATTCGATTTTCTGAACGCGGTGGTGGTATCGAGAAGCTTGAACGACATATCGGCATCAACGAATAGATCGCCATTGGCCACTGCCCGGATCGCCACAGCAAGCTGATCGGGGGACTGGGCCTTGCCCACGTAACCTCTGGCGCCGCTGCGCAAGGCACTGGCAACGGCTGCCGGTTCGTAGTGCGCCGAATACACGATCAGGCGGGCGTCGGCGAAACGATCCGTGAGTGTGCGTATGAGCGTGGCGCCATCGAGATCCTCGCGGCCCAACGCATAATCGATCACAAGCACATCGGCTGGGCGAGTGGCAAGGCCCTCGATAAGCGCACGAGAATTGTCGTAGGTGCCTACGACCTCGAAGTCCTGTTCACGACTGAGCATTGCCGCTATGCCAACCGAAATGATGGGGTGGTCGTCAAGCAGGGCGACGCGGCGCTTACCTTGGGACGTGGCAGCCATAGTGCAAAGTCCATAACACGCTGGATGCCAATGCCAGCCAGCTCCGGGCAAACCAAATGTAGCTGTTTCGAATATATCGGTTACGAACGGTTCGGTAAAGCGTTTTACACGGCGTGCCTGACCCCAAACGGGTCGCAAAGCGAAGGGGGAATTCATGCGTGAGACGGCGACACGGCATAGGTGCGTCGAAAAGGAGAAGGGTTTGCCTTATACCGGGCGGGTCCAGTCCGTCATGTTGCAATTCCACATGCTCGTCCCGCTCATCGGTACGCTCCTCAGATCGACTAATCCTATTCCGATGGTTCTCGGTACGCACACCCTGCAGACTCTCACTCCTTGATCAATGACACATGTGCATGCGCGTGCTCCGCCGGGGCAGGCGGCATGCAATCTGGCGCAAGGAGGCCAATCTATGCAGGCGAATGCAAGGCTCCCGTGGTGGGCCGTGTGGATTCTGTCGACGTCAATAGGATTTGGCGCGATGCCTGCGCTCGCCAGTCTGACCGTCTATCCGATGGCGGTTTCCGTCGGGGGCAAAACAATGCGCCAGGTCAAATCCTGGTGACCTCAACCTCTGACCAGACGCAATACATCCAGGTCACCGTCAAGCGTATCGTCGACCCTGCAACTGATCGTGAAACCGAGGAAGACGTCACCAGCTGGGACGGCAAAAGCCTCGTTGTCTCGCCCATGAAATTTGCGTTGCCTGGTGGCAGCAGCCGTTCGGTGCGGGTAATCAGCATGCTTGCGCAGGAACAGGAAGGGGCCTATCGCGTCTATTTCGAAGGCGTGGCAGCGCCCACCGACGACCCTGTCGTCACCGCTGGCGCAGGCATCGGGACCGAGGTCAAGGTCAATCTGATGTGGGGCGTCTTGGTCCGCTTGCGACCGCAGCAAAGCGTCCCCCGTCTGGAGCGTCGTCAGGGCGAGCTCCTGAATACCGGCAATGCGCGTATCGGTGTAGTGGCTGCAGGTTCATGCCAGACCACCGAAGACGCCTCTTGTGCCTGGCACGACATCAACCGCAGTGTGTATCCCGGTTCAGGCTACCCCCTGCCCAAAGACCTGGGCACATTGCCGGTGCGCGTGAAATTCCAGATCGACGGTACCGACACGATTCAGATTCAGGACTTCTCGGCCTTTGGCTGAGATCGGGCATTTGCCCACCTACTGCCAAACGTACTGGCCATTTTTCAATTCAAAGCAAAGGAAAAACAATGAAGGTGATTCATACCGTCGCAGCGCTCGCTCTCGCATGCGCCAGCGCAACGGCGCAAGCCGCCGAGGTGACCCAGGATTTCAATCTGACGATGAATGTGCCTGTGCTGCTGGAATTCAAAACCCCGGCACGTAAAGATCTCGATAAATCGGTCGTCATGATCTACAACGTGGAGACGGGTCTCGCATCGAAATCGATCAGCACAGCTGTGTTCACTAACGACACCGAAGCGGTGTTGAAGGTCAAGCTGAAGAATGATGTCGTGCTCACGCACCGCACCCTGTCTGCAGAAACCATTCCCCTGAAGATCGAACTGGGCGGCAAGACCATCACCAAGAACGGTGTGGACTTCACGAAGGCAGACCTGGCAGTCGCCCAACACAAGTCCAAGGATCTCACGCTGACGTTCTCGCCCAGCTCGGATTCCAAGTTCAAGCACACCGGCACCTATACCGGCTCAGCCACGCTGGAACTCTCGCAATCGACCGCCAAGATCTAAGCCCCGCGCGTTCGATCTTCCTCTTAGCCGTTTCCAGGGCGGGTGCCTCGCTGCACCCCCTACTTCGCCGGGCCGCCGTGTCGTCGCCTCGCATTTGACCCACCATGACCCTCAAACCTCGACATCTGTTGATGGAGATACTTTCCGCCTTCGCATTGGTCTCGGCCTCTGTGTCAGGCGCGCACGCGGCCGTGTCCGCTGTGCCGGCAGGGTTCGAGGATCTGGTGAGAGGGCAGACAGAGCATCTGGAGGTTCGTCTTTACGGGCGCTCGCTCGGCGTGTTCACCGCCCTGGTCAAGCCCGGTGTCCTGCAGTTCGACAATCCTGAAGCGATCGCCGAGACTGCCGTGCAGGGCGCCATCGCCGACCCGCAGCTGCTCGGGGCTTTGACCCAGGCGCTGGCGGTTGAACTGCCTCGCAATGGGCAGCTCATCTGTGCAGGATCGCCGCGTGATAGCGATGCATCCTTCGACCTGGCTGAGCAGCGCGGGGAGTTGATGTTGAGCTGCAACCATATCGAGACACCGACCGCAGCCATTATCTATGACGAGCGAAATGGCGTCGTGAATCTGTTTCTGGCACGTACGTGGGCCGCCCGCATGCCGCAGATCAGCCCGACACTGCGTCGCTATCATCAGGTGAGCAAGCAGGCCACCAATGCGCTCATACATACTCAGTCGCTGCAGTGGTCGGCGTCGGGAAAGAACCAGCGCACGCTATCGGCCCGTGGCGTTGGGGCACTTGGGGTAACCGAGCGTGGTCATCTGGGTGGCGCCTGGCGATTGGGCACCAGCCGCCATCGTTACGGACGCTATAGCGAAACCGAAATCGAAAGCCTCTATTTTCGTCACGATATGAGCGAGCGCTACTACCTGCAGGCTGGCCGCATGGACCAGCGCAACCTTGCCAGCGCACAAGGCGGCAATTTCGGGTTCAGTCTGTTGCCCTTGCCCAGTTTCGACGGTGCACGGATCGGGACCACGAATGCCTATCTGAACACAGCGCTCGTGGACAATGCCACCACGGTAACCGTCATGCTGAATACCGCAGCGCGTGTCGAGATCTACCGGGGTGAGCAGTTGTTGTTGACCCAATTCGTGGAGGCGGGAGTGCAGCGACTGGACACCAGGACCTTGCCCGAGGGCAGCTACCTGCTATCGCTTCGCATTATCGAAAACGGCGTACACGTCCGCACCGAACAGATGCCATTTTCAAAGACGGGAGGCGGGTTCGATACAGGCGGGACCCAGTGGTTCGTCCAGGGTGGGCGCGTACTCACCAGCGGGTCGTACGCACGGGGTGCACGCAACGCGCGTCATGGAGACGTCGTTCAGGCTGGGGTCAAGACAGGACTGTTCGACCAGCTCTTGCTCACTGGCGGACTCTCCTCGGTGGGTGGGCGAGTGTATGCCGAGGCGCGAATCGATTGGCAAAAGCAGGTCATGAGCGGAACGCTGACTGCTTCGGCGGCGTACTTTGCCGGCACCGACGGTACCCGCGGCAACACGCAAACCCTGAGTTACTACAACGGCCTGGGCATGAGCCTGTATCGCTATCAACTGCGCAGCCCGAACGCCGATCGAGTGCGGGCGTCAGCCTTGTCGATGGGCAACTACGACTCGATCAACGCGTCGCTCTCGGGTGGATGGGGGCAGTGGACATTCGGCACCGGCTACACCTACAGCAAGAGCCCAGGCAGGCCGCTTTTCGGTGGCTCGCTGGACCGCGAGTGGGACGGATCGCCCCGCAGCCGCCAGATGCGCCGTGACTTCGAGCATGACCGCGTCTCTCACGCGGTGCAGGTCAGCGCGTCGAGATCCTTCAATATCCAGGGTGCCACCGTCAATGCGCGTATCGGTGGCTACCGAACCGATACCAGCCGACGGGGAAGCGATACAGGCGTATTCGTGGGTTTGAGCCTTTATCGATCTTCTCCAGGCAATGACGCGGGGCGCAGTGCCTCTTCATCTGCTGGCGTGGATATACGATCACAGCGTGATCGACCGCTGGACGTGACTTACAGCGCAGGAAAGTCCTGGGCCTGGCGCAATGGCACCTATCGCGAACTCGACGTCAGCGCGGGAGGCTTTCGCACCGAGCGGTTCTTTGGCCAGGCGCGCGGTCGCGTCGATAGTCGCTTCGGTCGCCTGGATGCGGGCATCAGTCATGGCTATGACCGCCGGTACAAACGTCAGGACACTGCGTTTGCCGGGGGATACGCTTCAACGATCGCCGTGTCCGGATCGGGTGTCTATCTCGGTCCCGATGGCAGTGGCAGTCTGCCAGGGGCGGCATTTGCCGTCCACGTCATCGACGACCCCGAATACTCCGGCGAAACCGTGGCACAGATTGTCGGAAGCGGCAGCAACAACCTGACATTGGCAGTCGGACAGCGTGCGCTGCTTGCGCAGGAGGGCTATGCCACCGGCCGTGCAGAGATCATTGATGCGACCAGCGCTGCATCGTCGGGAAGCATTTCCCTGGGTAAGGGGGCCGG
>JBAZPE010000136.1:0-6184 GCA_041648375.1 Burkholderiaceae bacterium
CAAAGGGGTGCTCACACTCGATCTGGAAGAGGACGACACCGTGGCCGCGCCCGATGCCCGTCCGATCGAGCAGGCAAAAGCTCAGGGGCTGGCCTTGGCACGCACCGACGGCGGGTGGCGCATCGCGCGCATCGAGCCCGGGGCTGCACAGGCGTCCTCGCCCGAGGGCGGCACATCCGGCCGCCTGCGCATACGCCAGGGGGGCCAGTGATGTCACGTCTCCCAAAACTGCCCGCGTGGGCACGTTCGCCCAGGCTGCCCCAGGCGTGGACGACACAGCTGGGCACGCTAAACGCCGCGCGTGCAGCCAGGTGGCGTCGCATGACCGTGCGCGAGCAACGTCTGGTGCTCGCACTGTGCCTGCTGGCTGGACTGGCCCTGATCTACCTCATGCTGATTCAGCCCGCCTGGCGCACCCTCGATCGGCACGCGCAGGAACTGCCCGGGCTGCGTGCCCAGGCCGCACGCGTGGACGCATTGGTTCAAGAATCGCTGGCCCTGGGCGGACAGCGCAATGCCCGGATCGCGCCACAGGCCTTGCAGACCGAACTTGCCGCCAGCCTGACGCGCGCGGCATTGGGCGGTGCTTACACCGTCACGGCGCTGGAAGAACCCGATGCACCCCGGTGGCAAATCGCTTTGACCGAGGTCACCGCGGCCGCCTTGTTTGACTGGATGGGCAACGCCCCCAGCCAGTTGCGCCTGACGCTGACCCAGGTCGACCTGACGCGGGCTGTGGGCACCTCGGGCAAGGCGTTGCCAGGCAAGGCCTCCGGCACACTGGTCCTGACTGGGGTGGCGCCATGATGTGGCGTCGATCGATTCTGATATGTGCCGCAGCCCTAGTGGCGATCGGCTGTGCGATTGCCGTGCTGCCGGCTCGCTGGCTCATCCACAGCGTGCCGGCGAACTGGCCCCTGGCTCTGATCGACGCATCGGGCAGCCTATGGGCCGGGCAAGGTGTGTTGGCGTTGGGTCCGCGCGATATGCAGCGCACGCTGCCCGACCCGGTGCGCTGGCACTGGCGCTGGCAATGGGGATCGCGGCCCACCATCATCGTGACCCACCCATGGCTGACGGGTCCGCTCACGTTGACGCCAGGCCTGACGACACTGGAGATCGGCGCGCAACGACTGCGCCTGCCTGCCCAGGCCCTGACGATGGCCGGCGTGCCGTTCAATAGTCTGGAACCCGGTGGCCAGGTACAGGTGTCCTGGCCCACCGTGCTGGCCGGCAGCGGTCCGCAGATCGGCCCGCTGCTTCAGATCCAGTGGACCGACGCCAGCTCGGCCCGGGTTCGCGTGCGCCCGCTGGGCAGCTACACCGCCGCCATTAGCGGACGTGCGGATCGCAGCCTCGACCTGCAGGTCAACACGCAATCCGGTGCCCTGCGCGTGCAGGGTGCAGGGTCGCGTGCACCGGACGGGCGCTGGCAGTTCAACGGCACCGCGCAGCCTGCACCGAATACCGACCCCTCTACCCAGGATGCCCTCGCGCCATTGCTCGCCATGCTGGGCCGGCGCCGTGGCGACATCACCACCTTGCAGTATTAATGTTGAAGAACGGTTAATGCCATGAATGATTTTCTCAGTTCCCACCCGCGACCGACCGCGCTGTGCACCGCGCTGGCCCTGGCGCTGCTGACCCTGGCCGGCTGTGCCACCCAGGATGACCGTCCTGCGCCACTGGCCATGCCTGACACGCCGATGGTGCAGACATCCACGGGATCAGGCGTTGCCGACTTCGACAGCCGCACGGCTGGCGCACGCAGCGACCTCTCGCCCCGCACGCGTGATCTGGGTCCGATTCGGGCGCGCGGCCGAACGGGCACATCGTCCACGTCCGATGGCGCCGGCACGGGCGCAAGCGCTGCAGCAGGCCGCGCCGACTCGGGAGAGCGCGTCGAGCTGAACTTCGTGGACGCGGAACTGCCGGCGGTCGTGCGCGCCCTGGCTCGATTCACGGGCCGCAACTTCGTGGTCGATCCGCGCGTGAAAGGTCAGCTCACACTCATTTCCGAAGCCCCCGTCGATGCCGTCACGGCCTACGACATGCTGGCGGCCGCCTTGCGTATGCAGGGATTTGCCGTGGTGGATGCAGGTGGCATCACACGCGTCATCCCTGAAGCAGACGCCAAATTGCAGGGCGTCACCGTCAGTACCGGCAGCGGGCCCAGCACGACAGGTGGACTGGTGACCCGCGTGTTCCAGCTGCAATACGAAAACGCCGCCAACCTGGTGCCGGTGCTGCGGCCCATGATTGCGCCGAACAACCCGGTCAATGCCTACCCCAACAACAACACGCTGGTCATCACCGACTATGCCGACAACATGGCGCGGATCGCCCAGGTGATCGCCGGTATCGACACGCCGGTGTCGGTCAATGCCGACGTCATTCCCGTGCGCCATGGCGTGGCCAGCGATGTGGCCGTGCTGGTGGCCCAGATGCTCGAAGGTCAGGCACAGGGGGACACCAGCCAGCGCGTGACGGTCATCGCCGACCCGCGCAGCAACAGCGTGCTGGTGCGTGCCAACAGCCCTGCCCGTGCCCAGCTCGCTCGTGATCTGGTGCTGCGCATCGACACGCCACAGGCGCGCACCGGCAACCTGCATGTCGTCTACCTGCGCAATGCCCAGGCGACCAAGCTTGCAGAGGTGCTGCGCGGTGCGTTGACCGGGCAAAGCGGCGGCGCAGGGGCTGGTGCCGGCGCTCAGGGGCTGTCGGGGTCTGGTGGCATGGCGGGCGGCCAGGGCGGCGGCCTTGGTGGATCGGGCACGAGCGGTGGCCTGGGCACCGGCGTGGGCATGTCCACGCGCGCCAACAATACAGGGTCGGCCGCCTCCGGCGATTTCGGCGGCGGCGCGACCGCCATGGGGGGCCAGGCCAACCCGACTCAACCGGTGGCGTTTTCCGCAGGCGGTGCCACCGTGCAGGCCGACCCGACCACCAACACCCTGCTGATCTCGGCGCCCGAGCCGCTGTATCGCAGCCTGCGTGAAGTGATCGACCAGCTCGACCAACGCCGCGCCCAGGTCCTGGTGGAAAGCCTGATCGTGGAGGTCACCAGCGAGACCGCTGCTGAATTCGGCATTCAGTGGATGACGGGATCAAGCGGCCTGAACAGCAGCAGCACATCGGTGATCGGCGGCACGAATTTCGGGGGCAGCGGGCTGAACCTGTCGTCCTCCACCGCCACGACATTGGATGCACTGGGGGGTGGCCTGAATCTGGGTGTGGTCAAGGGCCCGATAAACGTGCTGGGGCGTGAGGTCCTCAATCTCGGCTTTCTGGCCACCGCGCTACAACGCGAAGCCGGCACCAATATTCTGTCTACGCCCAACCTGCTCACGCTGGACAACGAGCAGGCCAGCATTATCGTGGGACGCACCGTGCCCTTCGTGACCGGCTCCTACGTCACCAGCTCGGGCGACGGCGCGAGCAATCCCTTTCAGACCATCGAGCGCGAGGATGTCGGACTGACCTTGCGCGTGCGCCCGCAGATATCGGAAGGCGGCACCGTCAAGCTGGACATCTATCAGGAAGTCAGCAGCATTGATGAGGCCAGCACCAGCGCGGCAGGCATCATTACCCGCAAGCGGGCCCTGGAAACCAGTGTACTGATCGACAACGGCCAGATCATTGTGCTCGGTGGCCTGCTGGAAGACAGCGGCGGTGACAGTACTCAATCAGTACCCATTCTGGGCGATATTCCCTGGATCGGTTCACTGTTCCGATACGACAGGCGTTCACGCACGAAGACCAACCTGATGGTGTTCCTGCGCCCGCACATCGTGCGCAACGCCCAGGACAGCCAGCGCGTGTCCCTGGACCGCTACGACTACATGCGCCGCGTGCAGGACAACGTCAGGCCCGAACGCCGTCTCCCCCTGCCCGACATGGACAATCCCATTCTGCCCGAACTGGACGGTGGCGGACGTCCCATTCCGGGAACGACCCGCGAAGGCGCGAGCGCGGCCAGCGCGGCACCGCTGGACCTGCGTCCGATCGAAGCCACCGTGGCTCCTGCACCGTTCCCGCGCCAGACCCTGCCCATCACATCCGCCACGCCATGACGCCCCTGCCCTATGCCTGGGCGCGCGCCCAGCGCGCCCTGCTCACCCTGGGTGTCCAGGGCGCCTTGCTGACCTACAGCACACGCACACCGCAATGGGCACGCAATGAGGCGCGCCGCTGCTACCCCCAGGCCGACACGCGCGAGGTGTCCGATGACGAGCTCGAGACCCTGCTGGCAGCCGCCTACGCCCAGAACGGCGATGCGGCCAGTGTCATGGGCGCAGCGGAAAACGAGATCGATCTGGACCGCCTGATGCAGGATATGCCCGAGATCGAAGACCTGCTCGATACGCAGGACGATGCGCCGGTCATCCGCATGATCAACGCCCTGTTCACGCAGGCGGCCCGCGACGGCGCCAGCGACATACACATCGAAGCGTTCGAGACGCATTCGGTGGTGCGCTACCGGGTGGATGGCACGCTGCGCGACGTGGTCAGCCCGCGCCGGGCGCTGCACCATGCCCTGATCTCGCGCATCAAGATCATGGCCAACCTGGATATCGCCGAAAAGCGCCTGCCGCAGGATGGCCGGATCGCGCTGCGTGTGGGCGGTCGGCCCATCGACGTGCGGGTATCGACCCTGCCCACCGGTCACGGCGAGCGCGCCGTGCTGCGGCTGCTGGACAAAGAAGCCGGGCGACTGCAACTCGAAAAACTCGGCATGGCGCCCACGATCCTCGGGCAGCTGGACCGCCTGATCCGTCAGCCGCATGGCATCGTGCTGGTGACCGGGCCGACCGGCAGCGGCAAGACGACCACCCTGTATTCGGCTCTGGCCCGCCTGGATGCCTCCACGTCGAACATTCTGACAGTCGAAGACCCCATCGAATATGACCTGCCCGGCATCGGCCAGACTCAGGTCAATGCCCGTATCGATATGAGTTTTGCCGTGGCGCTGCGCGCCATTCTGCGCCAGGACCCGGATGTGGTCATGATCGGTGAGATCCGCGATCTGGAAACGGCGCAGATCGCCGTGCAGGCCTCGCTCACCGGTCACCTGGTGCTGGCAACGTTGCATACCAACGATTCGGTCTCTGCCTTGACCCGCCTGACCGACATGGGTGTCGAACCCTTTCTGCTGTCCTCTTCCCTGCTCGGGGTGCTGGCGCAACGCCTGGTGCGCAAGCTCTGCCCGGCCTGTCGCGAGCCCGTGCCCGGCCAGACCACCTGGCGCGCCGTGGGATGCCAGGCGTGCAATCACACGGGTTACAGCGGTCGCACCGGCATTCACGAGCTGTTCGTGGTGGATGACAGCGTGCGCACCCAGATCCATGGCGCAGTGGGTGAACAGATCATCCGGCAGACGGCCCAGGCAGCCGGCATGCGCACCATGCGCCAGGACGGGCAGCGCTGGATAGACGCAGGCGCGACCTCGGCCGAGGAAGTCATGCGTGTCACCCGCGACGCCTGACGCGCAACGCACCCGGAGCCCCGCATGCCCTCCTATCACTACGAAGCCTCCGACGTCCGGGGCAACCTCGAACGCGGATTGATCGATGCCGACTCCCCGCGCGGCGCACGCAATGCCCTGCGTGCACGCGGCATGGTGCCTCTGGCGGTGAAGGACTCGGCCGGCGCAGGCGGTGCGGCGAGCAGCCTGAGCGCGAAGCTGTTCGCCAAACGGCTCAACGATCAGGATCTGGCCTGGCTTACCCGACAATTGTCGAGTCTGCTGGCCGCCGGACTGCCGCTGGATGCCGCCCTGTCTGCCACGGTCGATCAAGCCGAGAAAAAGCACATCGCCATTGCCCTGACCGCCGTCCGTGCCGACGTGCGCGCCGGCCATCGCCTGGGCGACGCACTGGCCACCCGCCCCAAGGACTTTCCCGATATTTATCGCGCCCTGATCGCCGCCGGCGAAGCGTCCGGGCAACTGGCGCAGATCATGGAAAAGCTGGCCGACTACATCGAGGAGCGCAACGCCTTGCGCGGCAAGATCCTGACCGCCTTCATCTATCCGGGCATCGTTGCCGTCGTGTCCGTCGCGATCGTGTTCTTCCTGCTTGGATACGTGGTGCCGCAGGTCGTGGGCGCATTCAGTCAGACCAAACAGACGTTGCCACTGTTGACGCGCGTCATGCTGGCGCTCAGCGACATCGTTCAACAGTGG
>JBAZPE010000137.1:0-6183 GCA_041648375.1 Burkholderiaceae bacterium
GAGATGCGCCTGAGGACGGGTTCGATTGCAGCGGCCTGGTGTCGTTCGTGTACCGCGAGATTGCCAGTCTGGAATTGCCCCGCCGTGCCAGCGAGCAGCGTGCCGAAGGCAAGAAAGTGACCCGTCCCGAGCTCGAACCGGGTGATCTCGTATTTTTCGCCACGACCCGACGCCGCAATGTGGTCTCGCATGTCGGCATCTACATCGGTGACAATCAGTTCGTCCACGCGCCCAGCCGTGGCTCGAAGGTGCGTGTCGATAGCCTGGACAGCACGTATTGGTCCAAGCGCTACAGCGGTGCACGTGCCTACGTGGCTCCCGAAGAAAGCAAGGCCACGCCTACCCTGGTCGCGCACCAGGAATAGCGCCATGCAGGGGCCGGGAATTTGTTAAGATTTCCCCCCCCCTCTGCAGTTTTGCGTCAGGATCTCTCATGTCAAACCCCGGCAACGTCTTCATGGTGGTTGCGCCCAGCGGCGCAGGGAAGTCCAGCCTGGTGGGCGCGCTTCTCGAGCGTGACCCAAGCCTCGTACTCTCCATCTCTGCCACCACCCGCGCCCCGCGCCCGGGCGAGCAGGACGGCCGTGAATATCGTTTTCTGGATATCCCGACGTTTCAGAGCATGAAAGCGGCCAATGCCTTGCTCGAGTGGGCCGAGGTGCATGGCAACTTTTACGGTACACCACGCGACACCATCGATGCCGCGACCGCGGCGGGTCAGGACGTGCTGCTGGAAATCGATTGGCAGGGTGCACGTCAGGTGCGTCAGCGATTTCCATCTGCAATCGGCATCTTCATTTTGCCCCCGTCCATCGAGACGCTCGAAGCGCGTCTGAAGGCGCGGGGCCAGGATGATGCGTCGGTCATTTCGCGCCGATTGCTGGCGGCAGGCGGCGAAATCGCACATGCCCCCGAGTGCGAATATGTTATTATTAATCAAGAATTTAGCGTCGCTCTTGATGAGCTTTCGCAAATTGTCAAATCGGCGCGGTTGCGCTTTTCCTGCCAAGCTGCCCGCCACGAAGCGCTGTTCGCGCAACTTGGCATTCCTGCAGCGCATTGATCATTACGCCCGACAAGCCCACCCTAGTGGCCGTTTTTCGGGCACTATGGTTGAGTGGCGTTGGGCAGTCGCGCTATAGTTCCCCTTTATCCTCCGCATCGCAGGTAGCTCAATGGCTCGCATTACCGTCGAAGATTGTCTGAATCAGATCCCCAACCGTTTCAAGCTGACGTTGGCTGCAACCTACCGCGCGCGCGAACTCGCTCAGGGCCATGCGCCTCGCCTGGATAGCAAAGATAAGCCGACGGTTACCGCGTTGCGTGAAATCGCTGCCGGCCACACTGGCCTGGAGATGCTGCGCAAAGTCCCGACCTGATCACGGGAGGACGCGCGCCATGGCATTTCCTGGTCTGAAGTACGCGTCCTCCGGCATACTGGCTGCACTGCGCGCGGGCTCTCGCCTGACTCGCAGGCCCGGCAAGAAGCCGGGCAAGAAACCCGCGGCGAATGCGTCTGCTGCCAATGCGCAGGAACGTATCCCCGCATCACCTGCTACTGCCCCCATCGCATCGTTGGCGCCGCTGACTGCGATCATTTCCCAATATCTCGATCACGATGAAGTGGAGCGTGTCCGCGAGGCCTACCGCTTTGCAGACAGCGCGCACCTGGGCCAATTCCGACAAAGCGGTTCACCCTATATTTCGCACCCGATCGCGGTGACCGAGATCTGTGCCGGGTGGAAGCTCGATGCCAACGCCCTGTCGGCAGCGCTGCTGCACGATGTGATCGAAGACCAGGGCGTGACCAAGCTGGAATTGGCGGAAAAGTTCAACGGTGAAGTCGCCGAACTCGTCGATGGCTTGTCCAAGCTTGATCGGCTGGACTTTGCCACCAAGGCCGAACAACAAGCCGAAAGCTTTCGCAAGATGCTGCTGGCGATGGCGCGTGATGTGCGGGTCATCCTGATCAAGCTGGCCGACCGCGTGCACAACATGCGCACGCTCGATGCCGTGGGCACCGACAAGCGCCGCCGCATAGCGCGCGAAACGCTCGAAATTTATGCGCCCATTGCCCATCGACTGGGTCTGAATCTGCTGTATCGCGAGCTACAGGACCTCTGTTTTGCCGCCATGTATCCTAACCGCCATCAGGTGCTGTACAAGGCCGTGCTGGCGGCGCGGGGCAATCGACGAGAAGTCATCAGCAAGATTGCGGATACGGTCCGCGCAGCGTTGCCGGCCGCCGGCATCGAAGCGGAAGTAAACGGTCGCGAAAAGACCCTCTTCGGCATCTACACGAAGATGGTCGAGCAGAAAAAATCGTTCTCGGAAGTGCTGGATATCTATGGCTTCAGGGTGGTGGTGCACACGCTGCCCGAGTGCTATCTGGTATTGGGCACGCTGCACCAGCTCTACCGCCCGGTGCCAGGCAAATTCAAAGATTACATCGCCATTCCGAAGGTCAACGGCTACCAGTCGCTGCACACCACGCTGGTGGGGCCCTACGGCACGCCGGTGGAATTCCAGCTTCGCACCCGCGACATGCATCACATCGCCGAAGAGGGTGTGGCATCGCATTGGCTGTACAAGGAAAGCGACGCCAGTTTGAACGATCTGCAGAAACGCACCCATCAGTGGTTGCAGTCGCTGCTCGATATCCAGAGCCAGACAGGCGATTCCGGCGAATTCCTGGAGCACGTCAAGGTCGACCTGTTTCCCGATGCGGTGTATGTGTTCACGCCGCGCGGCAAGATCATTTCGCTGCCACGCGGCGCCACGCCGGTGGACTTCGCCTACGCCATCCATACCGATATCGGCAATCAGGCAGTAGCCGCCAAGGTCAACAACGAGTTCGTGCCCTTGCGCAAGGAACTGGCCAGCGGCGACAAGGTGGAAATCGTCACCTCGCCCGCATCACGCCCCAATGCGCAGTGGCTGAACTACGTGCGCACAGGCCGCGCACGTTCCGAGATCAGGCATTACCTGCGCACAGTGAAGTATGAAGAGTCGGTCGGTTTCGGTGAACGGCTGCTGACTCAGGCGCTTCAGGCGCTGCAGTTACCCTTGCCGGACGCGCAAGATCCTGTCTGGGAAAAGCTGGCTCGCAGCTCTGGTGCCGCCACCCGCGAAGAAATTCTGGCCGATATCGGCCTGGGCAAGCGCCTGGCCGCCGTGGTGGCACGGCGCTTTGGCCCGGAAAACCATTTGGTGGCCACGACGGCTGCGGCGGTCGACGAACTCACCTCGGCCCGCGCAGCCCCCATTCTGATACAGGGCAACGAAGGCCAGGCCGTTCAGTTGGCCACGTGTTGCGGCCCTCTACCGGGCGACCCGGTGGTGGCGGGCATGCGCCTGGGCCACGGCCTGGTGGTGCACACGGCCGATTGCCCCGTGGCGGTGCGTCAGCGTGCGCGCGAACCCGAACGCTGGATCGATGTCGCCTGGGACAGCCAGACGGCCAAGCATTTCTCGGCACGGCTCGATGTGGTGTGCCAGAACGAGCGCGGTCTACTTGGGCGCCTGGCCGCAGAAATCACGGCGGCCGACTCCAACATCGTGCACGTGTCGATGCATGACGACGCAGTGGCCACCGTGTCGCTGCATCTGACCATTCAGGTGGAAAGCCGCAAGCATCTGGCGCAGGTGATACGCGCCATCCGCCATGTCCCCCAGGTCGATCGCATCGTTCGCATCAAGGGCTAAGGTCGCCCAGGTCGACCGCATCGTTCGAATCAAGGGCTAAGGTCGCCCAGGGCCGCAGCCTGCAGCGCGCGGCGTCAGCGCTACTGCGCCGATCATCCCAGGCAGCCTCTGAGCGCTACCACGCCGATCATCCTAGGCAGCCTGCAGGGCCGATCAGCCCACGTGCTGCAGGAAGTCCTTGAGCCGTTGGCTGGGGGGATCAGAAAGCAATGCAGCCGGTGGCCCATCGTGCGCGATCTTGCCGCCATCGATGAAAATCAGGCGGCTGCCCACTCCCTTGGCAAACTCCATTTCGTGCGTCACCACCACCATGGTCATGCCCTCCTGGGCAAGCGTGCGCATGACCTGCAGCACCTCGTGGCGCAGTTCGGGATCCAGGGCGGATGTGGGCTCATCGAACAACATGAGTTTCGGCTTGATGGCCAGCGCACGCGCAATGGCCACACGCTGTTGCTGCCCGCCCGACAGTTCCGACGGGTAATGATTCATGCGTTCGGCCAGCCCGACTTTATCCAGCAACGATTCTGCCAGCGTGCGCGCCTCGGCGCGCGAGTTGCCGCGGGTGTGCACGGGGCCGAACATCACGTTCTCAAGTGCGGTCATCTGTGGAAACAGATTGAACTGCTGAAACACCATGCCGGCTTCCCGGCGTATTTCACGTATTTGCTCGTCCGAGCCGTGCACGCTGATGCCATTGACCAGCAGATCGCCGTCCTGAATGGTTTCCAGCACATTGATGCATCGCAGGAACGTGGACTTGCCCGAACCGGAAGGCCCGACCACCACAACCACTTCTCCTGCCTCGATCGTCAGGCTGATGTCGTTGAGCACCGTGGCATCACCGAACTTCTTGGTCACATGCTTGAATTCGACCATGCTCATAGCATCCGCATCCTTTTCTCAATCAGGCGCAGGCCCAGAGCCAGTGCGCCGGTGAGCAGTAAATAAATGATCGCCACAGCCGACCATATTTCGACTGCGCGGAAATTGCTCGCCATGATTTCCTGACCCTGTCGCGTGAGTTCGGCTACGCCAATCACGATGAACAGGGAGGAGTCTTTCAGGCTGATGATGCATTGGTTGCCCAATGGCGGGATCATGCGCCTGAACGCCACAGGCCCGATGATGTGAATCAGAATCTTGTGAAACGGCAAACCCATGGCCTGACCCGCCTCGCGCAGCCCTTTGTGTACCGACAGGAGCGAGCCACGCACGATTTCGGCAATGTAGGCACCGGAGTTCACGATTAGCGTGATGATGGCGGCCCACAGCGCATCGATGCGCACGCCTTCGAGAATGAGGGGTACGGCGAAATACAGGAACATGACCTGCACGACGATCGGGGTGCCGCGAATGACCGCCACGTAGATTTGTGCGATGAAGGAGAGCCACTTGGGGCCATAGGCACGAACCACCCCGGTCAGGGCGCCCAGTGCAAAACCGCCCACGAGCCCCCAGAAGGTGATCATGACGGTCATCTTCGTGCCGTCGAGCAAATTGGGGATGGCATCCCCTATGACAGACCAGTCGAATTCCAAGGCAAGCTCCGATAAGTACAAAAAACAACCGGCCGCTAGGGCCGGTTCGGACATCAGTCCTCAGGGCTTCTGACCAAACCACTTCACGTAAATGGTTTCGTACTCACCGCTGTCCTTGATCTTCTTCAATGCTTCGTTGACCTTGGGAACCAGGGTACTACCCTTGGGGAAGGCGATGCCATAGAAATCACCGCTCTTGACCGAGCCCACGACTTTTGCACGACCTTTGCCGGCGGTGTTGGCGTAGTACTGGATGTTGGGGGTGTCATGCACGGCAGCATCGACACGACCCGTTGCCAATTCAAGATATGCGTTGTCGATATTAGGGAAAAGCTGCAGCTTGGCGTCAGGCACTTCTTTTTTCAGGAAGTCGACCGTTGCCGTTCCAGTCTTCACCGCCACCGTCTTGCCAGCAAGGTCTTTGGCCGAAGTGATCGTGGTGTTTTTCTCTGCCACCAGAATCGACAACCCGCTTTCGTAATAGGGGTCTGAGAAGTCGATCACTTTTTTGCGATCGTCCCGGATCGTGATGCCCGCCAGTGCAGCGTCGACGTTCTTGGTCTGCAGACCTGGAATGATGCCGTTGAAGTCCATGGGCTGAATCTTGTATTTCACGTTCATCTGTTTGGCCAGGGCCGCCCACAGATCGATGTCGAAGCCGACATATTCATTGCCCTTCTTGAATTCGAACGGGACGAAGGCCGTGTCAACGGCCACCACAAGCGGACGGCCTTCCTGCGCGTACGCCACGCCTGAACCAACCGCGGCAACCGACATACCGACCAACAGCGCGGCAAATTTCTTTTTCAACATGACTGGTGTCTCCTGGATGGACGTGACCGGAATCGCTGCGCCAGGTGCACCTCGTGGGGGCAACGCGCAGGAGTCACGCCTGGCCACGATCTTAACGTATGGGCCTATGACCACGGCCAAGCCAGAC
>JBAZPE010000138.1:0-6181 GCA_041648375.1 Burkholderiaceae bacterium
AGCGCCAGCAGCGGAACGGCGAACAGCCAGGCTCGGTTGCGGGGCGCAGTCGGGGTGGCTTGAGCGTGCACAGTCTGGGTGCAGGGGCGGGCATAGGTCATCGTCAAATCTCCAATTGACTTGACCTTAGCGCTGGGCAGATATTCAATAAAGCAAAATAAACTGCACGAGTCATTCAATTAAACGAAACCATGAATCTGAACCTCGATATCGATCTGCTTCGCACGTTTCACGCCGTGGCGCGACTGGGGCAGTTTCGCGCGGCGGCCGAACACGTGCATCGCAGCCCTGCCGCGGTCAGTGTGCATATCCAGCGTCTGGAGATCATTGCAGGGGGGCGTCTGCTGGAACGCGACAATCAGGCCGTGTCCTTGACGCCGCTTGGCCAGCGTTTGCTTGTGGGCACAACGGCGCTGCTGCGCGCCCACGATCAGGTTTTGAGCGAATTGCATGGCAAAAGCCTGGTCGGGCGGATCAAGTTCGGCGTACCTGACGAATACGCCGCCCATGTCATCCGGGACATCCTGCCGGTGTTCACGGCGACTTGGCCCAACGTCGTGCTGGAGGTGACGACCAGCCCCAGCCTTGTGCTGCGCGATCAGATCGCACGGGGCCGCTTGCATCTCGCGCTATCGGTTCGGCCCATTGCCCGACGGCCAGACCCGCGGGCGCTGGCGAGCACCACACCGGTGTGGGTGGGCGCTTCGTCACTTGCGCAGCCCTTGCCTGAACCGATTCCGCTGGCATTGCATGCCGCCCACTGCCCTTACGCCGAAGCGATGACGGCGTCGCTGGATCAGGCCAATCTTGCCTGGCGTGTTGTCGTCAGCAGTCCATCTAGCCTAGTGGTGGAAACCGCCGTCGAATCAGGGTTGGGCATCACCCTGGTGGATCGGTCGCGTGTCAGCGCCAGTATGCGTGTGCTGGATGGGTTGCCGACCATCCCTGGACACGAAGTCATGCTGTTGCGTTCTACACGCGCGCAGGCAGACGCGGCAGCCGACCAACTGGAGCATGCCATTCGAAGCAGTTTCAGGCTTTGAGAGTATGTGCAGAACCCAGAGTGTCTCAGCCCCCTGCCCAGCGCGCTCACGCGGGGTGCCCTGAAGCTCGCGCCGTGTTCTCGGGCACCCGGTTTGCTGTCGTTCTTGATAAAACAAGGACTTCCATGACCATTGATCACAGCATCGCATTCATCTTTCCGGATTTTGACGCCGCAGTTGCCGCGCGTCAGATGCTGGTAGACCAACAGCACATCGATCCCGATAGCATCCGGGTGGACGTGCGCGAAGACGAGGCGGGGCCGACGGAAGGCAACTTTGTCATTGGTACGAAGCGTCACGACGGCAAGCAGACGGGCGACTACGAGGAGCAGTATGCCAAGCCGCGCATCAACGGGTCGGTTGTGCTGTTTGCACATTGTGCGAGCGCTGAGCAGGCTGAGAAACTGAGCGCGCTGATGGCTGGTCTTGGGGCCACGAGTCTGGCTGATAGAACGTCGGGTGCTTAGGCTGATTCCACATCATGGAACTCGGCGATATAGCCAAACTGCTTGTCGGGGGTAAGATCGCGCTCCTACGATCATCATTTCAAGCCTAATCGACGCCATGACCGCATTTCGCATTCCGGAGGGTTTCGAACCGCTTCCGCCCAGTAGCCCATTCGTATCATGTGTCGGCACCCTTTATTTCCGGCCTGCCGACAATGGCACGCGCGTCATCGCCTTGCCAGTCGTCAATAGCCACACGAACATGCATGGCAATGCACATGGAGGCATGCTCGCGACCCTGGCCGATAGCGCGTTGGGCCACAACCTTTCACGCATCACCGAGCGCGGTGTGGTCACCGCACAAATGAACCTCGAGTTCCTGAGTGCGGTGCATGACGGTGACTGGCTGGAAGCGCACGTCGCGATCGAAAAGCAGGGCAGTCGATTGATCTTTGCAAGTTGCGAGCTACGGGTGGCTGATCGACGTGTGCTCAAGAGCACTGCGATATTTGCCGTGCGACGCCAGGACGGCGCGCCGCATCACTCAGACGGTTGAACGCACCGCGCATAAGGTGAACCCGACACGCATAAGGTAAACCCGACACGCATAAGGTAAACCCGACACGCATAAGGTGAGCATGACATGTATTCGGTTGACCCCGACGCCCAGCCTTTTTAGGGCCTAGTTCATGTCTCGTCGGGCAGCCCATATCTTGAGCACGATGGCGCTGATCACTGCAAAACCTGCGGCGCAGGCGAGCCCCACGCCCACGCCCAGATACGTGGCTGCTGCGCCGCCCAATAGCGGGCCGGCAACCAGCGCCATGAGCCGCGTGTTCTGAAGCTTCGCGGAGACGGCGCCGATGCGCTCGGTGGGCGCGTGGATCTGAATGGCCAGTTCCAGGCAGGTCAGCATCACGGCGTAGAGCGCGCCAGTCAGCATCCAGTAAATCCCGATTCCCCAGCCCGAGACGCCGATACCCGTCAGGACGATGCCGGAAGCGGCCGCCGTTGCGACGCCGGTTCCAATCAGGCACCCGCGCATGAGTGGGGCGGCCCCCAGGCGCGTGTGCAGGCGGGGCGCGTAATGAGCGCCAGCCAGCGCCCCCGCCGAGGTCATTCCCATGACAAATCCATAGGACTTCGCGCCTTCAGGAACCGTGGTCAGCAATATCGGTATCAGGGGTTCGAGGTACCCGATGGCGAAGCAATAGACAACGGATGTCCAGAGCGTGACCGATAGCTGGGGAGAACGCATGAGCACGCGCCAGGGGGATAGGGCATTGTCAGTCGGTGTCGGGGCCTTGGGCGCGGGAGTCGCGAATCGTGCCATGACTCGACCCAGGCGAGCGGGGAAAGGCAGCGAGAACAGTGTAAGAACAGCCGACAAAACGAACCCCTGCTGGGGTGCAGGAAAAAAACCTACGACACCCGCGACCATCGGAGCAACAAGACGAGTCCCTTGCTCGACGCTGACGGACAGGCGAAGACTATCCGAAAGCAAAGCGTTGGGAACGATGTGACGCACAGCAAGCGGCAAAGGTGATGTGCCCAGATTGCCCAGCGCACGTAGCAAGACGGCCATTAGAAAAAGTTCGACAGTCGGCGCAACCAGCAGTAGTAGTACTGACGCTCCCCTTATGGCGAGCGCTGAAAAAAGGATCCGCTGGGCGGGATAGTGGTCAGCCAGAGATCCCGCCTTGGGTCCCAGTAGCAGCATAGGCAACCACATCAATGTGGACGCTGTGGCAAGCTGAAAGGCCGTTGCCTGGAACTGCCCGATAAGCACAATGAAAATGAGCGTGAAGTCGATCCAGGCTGATATCGAGGCTGTGACGCGGATGCCGAATATGGCGGGATAGCCATCGAGCTTGAACAGTGCGCGGTAGGGGTGTATCGGTATGGCATACATATTGGGCGACATTTCACTGAGCTGAAAATACTGTTGAACGCGATTGGAAAAGTTGCCTGGCTGTTTGCTCTGGTGGCGCGTATTTCTTCACTCAGGCTGGGGACTGTGGTTCATTCGCGGTGTCTACAAGCATGAAGCAGCGGGTCGCACTGTGGTTTCTGCTGTTCGTTTATTACTGTTCGAATAGCCCGGAATGACGCATCCGTGGGCTAAGCGCCGCACCACCCCATGCATTCCATCTGTGAACTGCAATGGATTGAGTCTGAAAAGATAGGCGTCTCGATCATGGTCGTGGTCTGGCGCGGTAGTTGCTTGCCCATGAGGCATTGCAAGACACTGCGCTTGCGCGAGAAAACTCAATATCTGGAGCTTGAACATGCCTATAGGAACGAAACAAACTGCCGTGCTGACAGGCGCATCGAGCGGCATCGGCCGCGCAACGGCGGTGCGATTGGCACGCCGCGGTGTGAACGTGGTGCTGGCCGCGCGAGATGTGGCGGCGCTGGAAATCGTGCGTCGTGAGTGTGAAGCGGTGGGCGGCCAAGCGGTCGTGGTCGCCACCGATGTCACCGATCCAGAGCAAGTGGTTGCCTTGGCCAGCAAAGCCATCGGTACCTTCGGGCAGATCGATATCTGGATCAACAATGTCGGCATCGGCGCGGTGGGCGCCTTCGAACAGGTTCCCGTTGCGGCGCACAAGCGCGTCATCGAAGCCAATCTGCTGGGCCACATGTACGGCACGCACGCCGTGCTGCCCCACTTCCGTCAGCGCAAGCGCGGCTTGCTGATCAATATGATCTCGCTTGGCGGTTGGACGGGTGCGCCTTACGCCGCCGCGTACTCGGCCAGCAAATTCGGCTTGCGCGGCTTTTCCGAATCGATTCGGGCAGAAACCTCCAACATGCCGGGCATCCGGGTGTGTGAGGTCTATCCCACTTTCGTCGATACCCCGGGCGTGCGTCACGGCGGCAACTACACGGGCAAGCACCTGGCACCCCCACCTCCCATGCTTGATCCTAGAGAAGTGGCCACAGCTGTAGTCAACCTGCTGGACAATCCCAAGGCCTCGACGATGGTGGGCAGTATTGCGTGGCCGGTGCGGATGGCACATAGCCTGGCTCCTGACCTGAGCGCTCGCATCACTCGAGTGCTGATGGACATCGGCTTTCGTCGCGCCAAACGTGTGGCGTTGAGCGATGGCAATCTGTATGCGCCATCGCAAGGCCATGGCGTCGACGGCGGCTTTCGCGATTCATCTGGAAAGGTGGGGATGCCGATCAAGGCGGGTGCGATCGCCATCGTTGTATTTGCTGCATGGCGGGCATTGCGTTGACCCTAGACTGCCGCTCCGGCCGTTCGTGTTGAGGCGCATTCCAATAAAGGAGATTGCCGTGATGGGCATCTGGGTTGCGTTGAAGAAGCTGCAACCAAGATATCAATCACAAGAAATCACATACAAGGCAATCCATGTTCGCTCACAATAAGCGCCTGCAATACACCGTACGAGTTTCCGAAGCCAACCCTGGTCTGGCCAATCTGCTCCTGGAGCAGTTTGGCGGCCCGCAAGGCGAACTTGCCGCAGCCTGTCGTTACTTTGGTCAGGCACTGGCCGATGATGATGCCGGTCGGAAAGACCTGTTGATGGACATCGCGACCGAGGAACTCAGCCATCTGGAGATCATTGGCAATCTGGTCGCCATGCTGAACAAGGGCGCAAAGGGCACGCTGTCCGAAGCCATCGACACCGAAGCCGAAATCTATAAGGGCCTTAATGGTCCTGGCAACGATTCGCACACCACGCAGTTGCTTTACGGTGGTGGCCCCGCACTGACGAACTCCGCTGGTCAGCTGTGGACAGCCGGCTACATCGATAACGTGGGCGATCCCTCAGCCGACCTGCGCTCCAACATTGCAGCAGAAGCACGCGCCAAGATCATCTATGAACGGTTGATCAACGCAACGACTGATGCTGGCGTGAAAGACACCCTGACGTTCCTGATGACGCGCGAAATTGCTCACCAGAAGTCATTCGAAAAAGCGCTTTACGCGATGCAACCTAACTTCCCGCCCGGCAAGTTGCCTGGCGATCCCCGCTACACCTCGGTCTACTACAACATGTCGCAAGGTGATGGCGATATGCGTGGATCGTGGAACAGCGACGAGAACTTCGAATATGTCTCTGATCGCGAAGCGCAGCAGGCCGTTGACGGCGGTGATGGCACGGCAACAGTGGGTTTGACCCCAGAAGCCGTTGAAGTGCTGCAAGTGATGGTGTCGCGTACGGTCTCGGATCCCAATGTGAATCCCCAGACCGGTGCTGAACTTGGGGCAGGCGATCCTCCGCAAGTGAAATAACGCGTCTGACACAGTGCCCATGTCCGGGCATACTGGTCACCTTGGCCCCGCGGCGCTTGCGCTTTCGGGGCCAAGTCGCGTGTGCACGATGCGATATGCGGCGAGTGCGCACCTGGGCAGAGGCGTGTTAGGATACTCCCCACTAGTATATGAAGTCCGTATCGCTTCACCCCATTACGCCCCGTTGAAAAGGACCCTCACATGAAATCTCGCGCAGCAGTTGCGTTCGCACCCGGCAAGCCTTTGGAAATCGTCGAGATCGACGTTGCGCCGCCGCGCAAGGGTGAAGTGCTGATCAAGGTGACGCATACGGGAGTGTGTCACACCGACGCGTTCACGCTGTCCGGCGAAGACCCTGAAGGCGTTTTCCCCACGGTGCTCGGGCACGAAGGGGCAGGCATTGTGGTGGAAGTGGGCGAGGGCGT
>JBAZPE010000139.1:0-6160 GCA_041648375.1 Burkholderiaceae bacterium
CCTGCGCCTGATCGACCCCACGACCGGCTCGGTCCGTCTGTCGGGCCAGGAACTTACCACCCTCAAGCCCGCCGGTGTGCGTGCCATGCGTAGCGACATCCAGATGGTGTTCCAGGACCCATATGGATCTCTGGACCCGCGGATGACCATCGAAACCACGCTGGCTGAACCCCTGAAAGTGCACGGCCTGTACAACGACGCCTCGCCTGCATTGATCCGTGACATCATGCTGCGCGTCGGTCTGAACCCGGATCATGCCAAACGCTACCCCCATCAGTTTTCAGGTGGCCAGCGACAGCGCATCGGCATCGCACGCGCGCTGACCCTGAATCCCAAGATTCTGGTGCTGGACGAACCGGTTTCAGCGCTCGATGTGTCCATTCAGGCGCAGATCATCAACCTTCTGAAGAAACTGCAGCGCGAGCGCAACCTGTCGTATTTATTCATCGCCCATGACCTGGCGGTCGTGCGCCACGTCAGTGACCGCATCGCCGTGATGTATCTGGGCAAAATCGTGGAGCTTGCTGATCGTGACACGCTCTACAACCACCCGGCGCATCCCTACACCGAATCGTTGCTTTCGGCAGTCCCCCATCCCGACCCCTATGCCGAGCAAAGCAAGACGCCGGCTATCTCGATCGGGGAAATCGGCTCTGCGACGCAACTTCCCTCGGGCTGCAGATTTCACCCGCGCTGTTTCCGCGCGCAAGCCATGGCCGCGACCGCCGGGGCGGCATCAGACTCAGGCAGCACAAATGGTGGCGCGGCAATGCGTGCAAAAGATGGCTCGTCGGCCGCAGCGCACGGCGCCATGCCGGTTCCCCTCATCTGTCGAACCGAAGAGCCGGCGCTGCACGTACAGCCCAACGGCGCCGCCGTGGCCTGCCACTTTCCGCAAACCGTCGTGATGCATCGCATGCGCGCACCCTCTTCCCTCCTGGAGCATTGACATGGCATTTTTGACTGAAGACCTGCAATCGAACTATGCAGGTCTGTATGAAACGCGCACAGGTTTTGGCAAAAGCGCCGCTATCATCTCGATTGACTTCATCGATTTCTATACCGTGCCGGGCGCACCGTTCTATGGCCAGGGCGTGGTAGACGCTGTGATAGAAAGTGCCCCGCTGTATGCCGCCGCGCGAAACGCAGGCATCCCTGTTATCTACACCAACGTGCTCTACGACGCGGCAGGTACCGAGGGTGGCATGTTCGTGCGCAAGGTGCCAGCCCTGCGCAGATTCGTGGCAGACGAACCCTTGACCCAGTTCGACGCACGTATTGCGCCACAGCCAGGCGACGTGGTGTTGACCAAGCATCACTCCTCTGCGTTCTTTGGCACGCCGCTCAGCACCATTCTGCGCACCATGGGCCACGACACCGTTATCCTGACGGGTTGCTCCACCAGTGGTTGCGTGCGGGCCACCGCGGTAGATGCCGTCTCTCATGGGTTTCACGTCATTGTGCCCGCCAGTTGCGTGGGCGACCGCCACCAGGCCCCACATGATGCAGCCCTATTCGACATCAATGCGAAGTATGGCGATGTCATGCCGACGGCCGATGTACTCGCCCACCTGCAGAAGAAGGCTTGATTTTCCGTGCATGTTGTTAAGCCTGTTGGGCAGTGGGCCCTTTTGTTTGCTTCGTCGTGGGTGTTGGCTGCACTGATGACCACGATGGGGTTTGGTGCAGGCATCTTGGTCGGCCCGATGGTGATCGCCATGATCATGGGACTGGCGGGCAGCGCGATCTCGGTTCCCCGCCCCGCGTTCAATCTCGCCCAGGGATTGACGGGCTGTGTGATTGCGGCGTCACTGAACCTCGATGTCTTGCATACGGTAGCAGCGAACTGGTGGCCGATGCTGCTGGTAGTGATCGTGACCGTGAGCTCTGCCACGCTCATCGGCTGGTTGCTGATGCGCATGAGCCCACTGCCTGGCACCACAGGTGCATGGGGCACTCTGCCCGGGGCCGCGCCCGCCATGGCGGCGCTGGCAGACCAGTATGGCGGCGACGCACGCATGGTGGCGATCATGCAATATCTGCGGGTGGCGCTGGTGGTCGGCTCGGGATCGATCGTGTCTCACGCGCTGGCCTCCTGGCTTGCGCCCTCCTCCTCTGCCGCGCACGGGGCCATGACACAACTCGCATTGCCTAGTGCCGGGGCGCACCCCATCATGAACATCGGGGTGACACTCGCCATTGCAGTGCTGGGCAGTTATGTGGGCATGCGCTCGCGCATCATTGCAGGCACGCTGATGATGCCCATGGTCCTTGGCGTGATTGCGAACGCCACGGGGTGGGTCACGCTGCATGTTCCCCAGGTCGCCTTGATCGGGGCGTTCGCGACCATCGGCTGGACGATCGGCCTTAAATTCCGGCGTGACCTGGCGCGCCCGCTGCTCTATGCATTTCCCGCCATGTGTTGCGGTATCCTGGCGTTGATGCTGGTGTGCGGCATGTCGGCATGGCTACTGACATTGATCACGCCGATCGACATCGTCACGGCCTACCTGTCGACAACACCGGGTGGGCTGGAATCGGTTGCCGTCATCGCCATTGGCGTGGATGCCGACCTGGGATTCATCACTGCCTTGCAGACCATGCGACTCGTTGCCGTCCTGATGTTAGGCCCCATCATTGCACGTGCACTGTCGCGACAGCATGCTGCACATGTGGCGCGTGAATCGCGCCAGATCGCATGAGCGGCCGTGCTGTCGAGGCCGGCCGCAGTGAACTACCATTGAGCGCGGCATGCGCGCCACCACACGGGTCACGCAGTGCATGCCTGGAAAGATGGAATCGAAGAGACCACACAACATGCTGGAAGACATTTTTTCGCGACATCAGAAAACAGCGACCGCATTGAAAACGGAGGAGCTGCAGGAATCCCTGCGCCTGATGATTGCCGACGGACGTCTCACGCCTGGCGAGAAGTTGCGAGAAGTAGAACTGGCGACTCGGTTCTCGATTTCTCGCACCCCCGTGCGAGAAGCGCTGGTGGCGCTGGAACGTGAAGGCCTGGTGACCTATGAGCTCAATCGCGGCTTCAGTGTGCGGCATTTCAGTTTTCGTGACCTTTACGAAGCCTATGAAATGCGTGCGGTGATCGAAGGCTATATCTGCGGCCTGATTGCCCAGCAAGGCGTAGACGACGACACCGCAGCCAAGCTGAGGCGCTGCGTGACGGAAGTCGACAACATCGTGGCCCAACCTGACGAGCTGGATACCAGCGCCTTCGCCCAATGGCGTGAGCTGAATCTGGAATTCCACGCCATCCTCATGAGTCTGGCGCCCGGCGATCTCATCCGTCGCACCCACGCCATGATCGGCCGCATGCCGCGTATGCATGACATCTTCAATGCCGTGCCCTCCCGGGCCCGCCAGAAGATGGCGCACTACAACGTGGAACACACGCAGATTCTGGATGCCATTATTCAACGCCAGAGCGGACGCGCAGAATTTCTCATGCGAGAACACATCATGCAGGCGTGCACGGTATTAAGAGAGCATCTGAAGATAAGCTAGCGCGGCCGTTGTATTGGTCACTACCGCATCGATTGTCGCTACATCGATCCATGCCGCATCGAATGCCTCTGCATCAAGCGATGGTCATTGATCAGCGTCGCCTGGATAGACATTGGCGTCGATTCCGCTCACCCAATAAAAAACACCCAAGCGATTCGGACATATCCGATCGTCTTGGGTGCATATCCCACGGCCCGAGAGCCTGATGGCCCTCGTTGCGCCACCGTCCGCAGAGACGTGGCGCAGAGGGTTTTACTGACCTTCCAGGAAGCTCTTGAGCTTGTCTGCGCGGCTGGGGTGACGCAGCTTGCGCAGCGCTTTGGCTTCTATCTGACGAATGCGCTCACGCGTCACGTCAAACTGCTTACCCACTTCTTCCAGCGTCTGGTCCGTGCTCATTTCGATACCGAAACGCATACGCAGCACTTTGGCTTCGCGCGGCGTGAGCGAGTCCAGCACTTCCTTGACCACATCGCGCATCGAACCATGCAGCGCAGCGTCCGAAGGCGCGAGCGTCGCCGTGTCTTCGATGAAATCGCCAAGATGCGAATCGTCGTCATCACCGATGGGCGTTTCCATCGAGATGGGCTCTTTCGCGATCTTCAAGATCTTGCGGATCTTGTCTTCAGGCATATCCATCTTCTGCGCCAGCGTCGCGGGATCAGGCTCGGCACCCGTTTCCTGCAGAATCTGACGGCTGATGCGGTTCATTTTGTTGATCGTTTCGATCATGTGAACCGGAATACGGATCGTGCGTGCCTGGTCGGCGATGGAACGCGTGATGGCCTGGCGAATCCACCAAGTGGCATACGTGGAGAACTTGTAGCCACGACGGTATTCGAACTTGTCCACTGCCTTCATCAAACCGATGTTGCCTTCCTGGATCAGATCCAGAAACTGCAGACCACGGTTGGTGTATTTCTTGGCGATCGAAATCACAAGTCGCAAGTTGGCTTCGGTCATCTCACGCTTGGCCTTGCGCGCCTTGGCCTCGCCCGTTGCCATGCGTTTGTTGACTTCTTTCAAGTCCTTGAGCGGCAGCACGACCCGCGTTTGCAGATCGATCAGCTTTTGCTGAAGTTCCTGCACGGCAGGAATCTGGCGCTCGAGCGTTTCACCATAAGGGTGACCCGCGGCGACTTCGTCCAACACCCACTGCATGTTGGTTTCATTGCCGGGGAACACCTTGATGAAGTGCAGACGCGGCATGCCCGAGCGGTCGACGCAGGTGTGCAGCACGGCACGTTCGAGCTGGCGAACTTCCTCGACCTGTGCGCGCAGCGTGTCTGCGAGCTTCTCGACCATCTTGGCCGTGAAACGAATACCCATCAGTTCGGTTTGGATGGCTTCCTGCGCCTTGGTGTAGGCCTCGGACTTGTAGCCCTCTTTCTCGTAAGCGGCACGCATCTTGTCGAACTGGCGGCTGACCTCGTCGAACTTGGCCAAACCCTTCACGCGCAGGTCTTCCAGCTGCTTGCTGCTCATGCCGCCGGCCGGACCGTCTTCACCTTCATCTTCATCGGCGGTAACGCCTGCACCGGCGTATTCGGCGCCGTCTTCGGGATCGACCAGACCATCGACGACCTCGTCGATCTGCGCCTGGCCTTCGCGCACACGCAGCACGTGATTATTGATTTCGTTGATGGTGGTCGGGCATGCAGAGATGGCCATCACCATATGCTTCAGACCGTCTTCGATACGCTTGGCGATTTCGATTTCGCCTTCGCGGGTCAGCAGCTCGACCGAACCCATTTCACGCATGTACATGCGAACGGGATCGGTGGTGCGACCGAAATCGGAGTCCACTGTCGTCAGCGCGGCTTCAGCCTCGTCTTCGACATCATCATCGCTTGAGGCGACGGGCGCGTTCTCGCTCATCAGCAGGGTTTCAGCGTCGGGCGCCTGGTCATAGACCGCAATACCCATGTCGCTGAACGTGCTGATGATGCCATCGATGGCTTCGGCATCGACCAGGTCGTCAGGCAGATGATCGTTGATCTCACCATAGGTGAGGTATCCGCGATCCTTGCCCAGCTTGATCAGCTGCTTCAACCGATTGCGCCGCGCTTCGTATTCTTCGGGTGACACCGGGCCACGTGCAATCAGATCCTTGGCGTCGCCCTTGCCGCGCTTGCCACCGCGCTTGGGCGGTTTCAGATCGGGCAGGACCTCGCCTTCGCCGTCGCCATCGTCGAACTCACCCGCGTCGTTGTTGGCATTCTTCGCCGGGCGGCCCGGGCGTCGGCCACTGGGCACGGACGGACGGCTGACCAGGTCGGCAAGCTTGTCTTCGGCTTTCTTGGCGCGAACCGCCTTCACCGCTTTCTCGGGCTTCTCTGCGCCCGCTACAGTTTTTGCAGCAGGCTTGGCAGCCGATTTGACGGCGGCTTTCTTCACTGCTGTTTTGGCAGGGGCAGCCACTTTCACTGCCGCTTTGACCGTGCTTTTTTCCGCTGCCCGCGTCACCACACGCTTGGGCGTGTCGGCCGCAGCTTTTGCTGCATCGCTTGCAGAGGTCGTTATGCCGGTATTTTTTGTCATAGTCGCTTCCGTGGCTTCGAGCGCTCCCCAAGGGAGCCACCTTTGCCGCAAAATCGGCCCTGGACGATATTGCCCGGACCGTTTACTCATGTCG
>JBAZPE010000140.1:0-6127 GCA_041648375.1 Burkholderiaceae bacterium
CAAGGGGTGAGTGACTAGGGTAGTCACTCAGTTCGAACCGATTTTTCGGATGTAGGCTCTCACGCTTGTCCCTATGTCACAAGAACTTATTCAACCATTTGATTTGGTTTACGCCGGAATACCCAGTCATGCGTTGATTTAAGTGTTGTGAGAATAAATGTAGTGCGAGCCCCTTCAACAGCCAACCGTATATGGGGTGACGGGAGAGTTGCTCGGATATCGTGACGCATTGGTGCTAAGTCAATGTGACCATATCCGCTGATCAGCGGAACGCGTGGCATGAGCCCCATGCGACAGAGTGCGTGATGCACCACCCTCCTTCCATCCATTCGTTGCAGAACTGCTGCATTGCTGACCATGGCAAAGTCAAAATCGTCTATGACAAGCGAGCTATATCACTGATCACCCCTATGATGAATGACATTAGTATCCGGCGCACATACGCAGGCTCGCGCTTCAAGTTCACGCCATTCGTCTATTAGTCCAGTTTGAGTGGTCATAGAGTTCACGTGTGGAATTGATGACGTTTCACGTGAAACATCGCCGGTGACCAAACACACGTTTCGTCTCTATTAACTTCCGGCCATTGCGGTGAGAGTGCATTTGGGAGTGTAGACATACCTGTGGCGTTGGCATCATTGTTTCACGTGAAACACAGGCAGCGAGATAGTTTGAACGTTCAAAGTTTGGGCAACTTTGGTGTAGATGTGATTGGTTCGATGTGGCGTGAGGTGTGTGCTTAACGTATTGATGTCATGAATTTATATGTATGGGCAACGACTGTTTCACGTGAAACACGTTATCGCACCATACATGTGCGTCTTCCCGCGAGGCGGCGTCCGATCGAGGAGGTAAAGCTGATCAACTGGGACAAGCTGCATAGATGGGATGCAGTTGGGTCAAACGGGTCTGTATAAATGCAGAGTGCCAATCCTCAATGTGTCCCGATCTTCAGTCAAGGGATGATGGTCTGCCAGGCTCGCATGTTTCACGTGAAACATCGCCTTTGATCACAGGTGCTCAGAGACTATAATGACCGTCTGCTCTGTTATCTGAAGATTATGAATCACCCCAATGAATTCGACGTTATTGTCGTTGGTGGCGGCCACGCCGGTACTGAAGCCGCGCTGGCTTCCGCGAGAGTCGGTGCAAAGACCCTCCTGCTGACGCACAACATCGAGACCCTCGGCCAGATGTCTTGCAATCCCTCCATTGGCGGGATTGGGAAGGGGCATCTCGTGCGCGAGGTGGATGCATTGGGCGGTGCCATGGCCATCGCAACCGACGAGGCAGGTATTCAGTTCAGAATTTTGAACGGATCAAAGGGGCCCGCTGTCAGAGCAACGCGGGCGCAGGCAGATCGCATTCTCTACAAGGCAGCCATACGCCGTCGCTTGGAGAACCAGCCCAATCTATGGTTGTTCCAGCAAGCGGTGGACGATCTGATTGTTGAAAATGACAAGGTAGTCGGTGCCGTCACCCAGATCGGCGTTCGCTTCATGGCGCGTAAGGTGGTGTTGACGGCTGGCACGTTTTTGAACGGTCTGATTCATGTCGGCCTGCAAAACTACTCTGGTGGCCGCGCGGGAGACCCCCCTTCGACTTCGCTGGGTCAGCGGCTCAAAGAACTCGCCCTGCCACAAGGACGTCTGAAGACGGGTACACCTCCGCGCATCGACGGACGCAGCATCAATTACGCTGTGCTCGAAGAGCAGCCAGGCGATCTCGATCCCGTGCCTGTGTTTTCGTTCATGGGTAACGCGGCCATGCATCCGCGTCAGGTTCCGTGCTGGATCACCCATACCAACGAACGCACGCACGACATCATCCGGGGTGGCCTGGATCGGTCGCCGATGTATAGCGGCGTGATCGAAGGCGTCGGCCCCAGGTACTGCCCGTCGATCGAGGACAAAGTTCACCGTTTTGCGGACAAGAACACGCATCAAGTCTTCCTCGAGCCAGAGGGCCTGGACACGCATGAGGTCTATCCGAATGGTGTGTCCACGAGCCTGCCTTTCGATGTGCAGTTGGCGTTGATTCATTCGCTGCCAGGCATGGAGAACGCCCACATTCTTCGTCCCGGCTATGCGATCGAATATGATTATTTTGATCCGCGTGCATTGAAAGCGACATTCGAGACCAAATCGATTGAAGGTCTTTACTTCGCTGGCCAGATCAATGGCACGACGGGTTACGAAGAAGCTGCTGCTCAAGGGCTGCTGGCAGGCGTGAATGCTGCAAGCGCCGCATTGGATCGTGATCAGTGGACGCCGGAGCGCAATGAGGCCTATCTCGGCGTACTAGCCGATGATCTGGTCACGCGAGGCGTGACTGAACCCTATCGCATGTTCACCTCGCGTGCCGAATATCGGTTAAGCCTGCGTGAAGACAACGCAGACTTGCGCTTGACCGAGATCGGACGAAAACTCGGGCTGGTGGGTGACGCCCAGTGGGAAGCGTTCAATCGCAAGCGGGAAAGTATTGAGACCGAACTCGCCAGACTGAAAGGCACGTGGGTCAATCCCAAGCTCATGCCTGCTGTCATCGCTGAACCCTTGCTGGGAAAAGCGATTGAACGTGAGTACTCACTATCAGATTTGTTGAAACGCCCTGGACTTTCCTATCGCACGTTGATGGCGGTTAAGGACGAATCGGGCGAGTTGTTAGCCGGTCCGGGCGTCGAGCGTTCGGATGTGGCTGAGCAGATCGAGATTCAAACGAAATATGCCGGCTACATCGATCGGCAGCGCGACGAAGTGCTCAAGCAGGGCACTCAGGAACGTCAGCCTATCCCCGTCGATATCGATTACGACGCGGTGACCAGCCTTTCGTTCGAGGTACGGCAAAAGCTCAAACAACATCGACCCGAGACAGTGGGCCAAGCGGCTCGCATCTCGGGCGTCACGCCTGCAGCCATCTCACTGCTGCTCATTCACCTCAAGCGACTGCATTACGGTTCGCGTCAACAGGCTGCGTAACCATGACCAGTAATACCGAACACGATGCGTTCACGGCGCGCATCGCGCAAGCATGCATGGATATCGGCTTGCCCTGCACCGACGAGCAGAACAAGCGTCTGCAGGACTATCTAAGCGCGATGCAGCGTTGGAACAAGACGTACAACCTCACGGCGTTGCGTCAGCCCTCGCAAATGCTCATCCAGCATGTTTTTGACAGCCTGGCACCGATCCCTTTTCTTTTCGAAGTCGTGGGCGCACCCGATCAACCGCGTGTGGTCTGTGACATCGGCTCTGGTGGCGGCCTGCCGGGCGTGGTCATTGCCGCCATGGCGCCTGCGTGGTCGGTGCAATGCATCGATGCCGTGGAAAAGAAGACCGCCTTTGTGCGCCAGATGATAGGCACGCTGGCGTTGCCAAACCTGACGGCAACCCATGCGCGCGTCGAACAACTCCCGGAACAGCAGGCCGATATCGTGATCTCCCGCGCGTTTGCTTCGCTGCTGGATTTTGCGACCCTTTCTGGCCACCATGTCAAGGCCGATGGCCACCTGGTTGCGATGAAGGGCAAGATCCCGGAAGACGAAATCGAGGCGTTAGAGGCCCGCACGCCGTGGCGTGTCCAGCATATCCAGCCACTTGCTGTCCCTGAACTCAATGCGCAACGCTGCCTGGTCTGGATGCGCCGTAACCAAGGAACCCCATGAGTGAATCGCCTGTGAAATCTGCCCGGGTTTTCTGCATTGCCAATCAAAAGGGCGGTGTGGGAAAGACGACGACTGCGATCAATCTGGCCGCGGGCCTGGCGACCCAGAAACAGCGCGTGTTGCTAGTCGACCTGGATCCACAGGGTAATGCCACGATGGGCAGTGGCATCGACAAAAGTACCTTGGCGTTCAATCTTTATCAGGTGCTGATAGGCGAGGCCACGATCAAACAGGCCAGAGTGCACTCTGAATCAGGTGAGTATGACGTGTTGCCGGCGAACCGAGAGCTCTCGGGTGCCGAGATGGATCTGATCCAGATGGAAGAGCGCGAGCGTCAGCTCAAACATGCGCTGGCTGACGTCAGCACGGACTATGACTTCATTCTGATCGACTGCCCGCCGACTCTGTCGCTTCTGACGCTCAATGGGTTGGCTGCTGCGCATGGTGTCATCATCCCGATGCAGTGCGAGTACTTTGCGCTGGAAGGGCTGTCGGATCTGGTCAATACGATCAAACGCGTGCATCGCAATATCAACGATGAACTGCGCATCATCGGATTGCTGCGAGTGATGTTTGATCCGCGCGTGACACTGCAGCAGCAGGTCTCTCGTCAACTCGAACAGCACTTCGGGGACAAGGTGTTCAACACGGTCGTTCCGCGTAATGTGCGCCTGGCCGAGGCGCCCAGTCATGGCATGCCAGGTGTGACCTACGATCAACACTCACGTGGTGCAAAGGCCTATATCGAGTTCGCCCGCGAGATGATCAAACGCGAAAAAGCCGTACGTTGATGGCAGGCAGCTCAAGACGCTGCCCATGCCGCCATTCCTAAACACCACCGCACACAGTGACACTGTGGCGACCAGAAAACGGCGCTAGACGCCTTGAAAACCTTGGCCACTACCAAATCCACTCCCAGCAAAAAAAGCGTGGCATCGACGAAGTCAGCGGCCGGCGCGAAGTCTGCCGCGACGCGTGCGCCCGAGTCCGGTGCAGCATCGAAGAAATCCGTCGCATCGGCGCCGCGCAAGCCAGCTGCGCCACGCCAGGCGCTGGGTGGTATGTCGGTCATCTCTCCAAAGGAAAAACCCATGGCTTCGAAAAAACCGAAGGGTCTGGGCCGAGGGCTAGACGCACTTCTGGGCGCAGATGCGTCGGCCATCGATACGTTCAAGACCAACAGTGGTGAATCGTCCGAGGGCTTGCCCCCGTCCGTCTTGCCTGTCAGCGCCATGCAGGCAGGCAAATACCAGCCTCGCACCCGCATGGACGAAGGCGCCTTGAACGAATTGGCAGAATCGATCCGCACACAGGGGATCATGCAGCCGATCCTGGTTCGCGCATTAGCCGATACGAGCCCGACCCGATACGAGATCATTGCCGGCGAACGTCGCTTTCGTGCGGCGCAACTAGCGGGGCTGAAGGAAGTGCCGGTTCTCGTACGTGAAGTGGCCGATGAAAATGCCGCCGTCATGGCCCTGATCGAGAACATTCAGCGCGAAGATCTGAATCCGCTTGAAGAGGCGCACGGTGTCAGGCGCTTGCTCGACGAATTTGGTCTGACCCATGAGCAGGCGGCGCAGGCCATTGGCCGCTCGCGATCGGCGACCAGCAACCTGCTGCGTTTGCTCAATCTCGCTGCGCCGGTGCAAACGATGCTGCTTGCAGGTGACGTCGATATGGGGCATGCCCGTGCATTGCTTTCTACTGATGCCGCGACGCAGATCCAGCTGGCCAATGCGATCATCGCCAAGCGTCTGTCGGTCCGTGAGGCCGAGAAGCTGGTTGCCCGCACGGCCAAGGAAAGTGAGTCGTCCACAGGCAAGCGACGCGCCTCCGGACCCACGCGTGATGTGGCGCGCCTGGAAGAGGCGCTGTCCGACTTCCTGGGCACCCGCGTAGGATTGAAATTGGGTGCCAAGGAGAAAGGTCAGATCGTGATCGATTTTCACGGCTGGGAGCATTTGAGCGCGCTGCTGGAGAAGCAGGGCATGGGTTCCGTGCTGGACGACTGATATGCCTGCATCGCCCGACACTGTCGATTCCCGGCCCAGCCTCCCCAGAATCCATCTGCTCGCCACGGGCGGCACGATAGCGGCCACCGCGTCGCTTGACGGTCATACCCGCTATACCGCCGGCGCGCTGGGGCCTGAGGCGCTGATCGAAGCGGTTCCCGGCATCGCCGACATTGCCACGCTGGCGGTAGAACAGATCGCGGCTGTGGGCAGCCAGAACATCTCGCACACGATCTGGATCGATCTGGCGCAACGTGTGGCGCAGCTGCAGGCCGATCCGCAAGTCGACGGCGTAGTGATCACCCATGGCACCGATACCCTCGAGGAAACGGCTTATTTTCTGAGCCTGGTGCTGCGGCGCGATAAGCCAGTAGTGCTGGTTGGTGCCATGCGCCCGGCGCATGCGCTCAGTGCGGATGGGCCAGGTAATTTGCTGCGCGCGATCGCG
>JBAZPE010000141.1:0-6113 GCA_041648375.1 Burkholderiaceae bacterium
AAATGTGGTTCGTGCCAGCCGTCAGATCGAGCCTTAGTTTTTATTTCTCGCCCGTTGGGCTATATTGAACGTATACAGGGCGTTATTGCGCCCGGATCGAATGGCGTTTCACGCCAGGAGTACTGAAATGAATGCATTGACTGAATCCGTTGACCTGCAGGCGCCGCCTGCACCGTTGGTCTTCACCGACGCCGCTGCGGCGAAGGTCAAGGACCTCTTGATCGAAGAAGGCAATCCCGACCTGAAATTGCGCGTATTCGTGCAGGGTGGCGGCTGTTCCGGCTTCCAATATGGCTTCACGTTCGACGAAGTCATCAACGATGACGACACCGCGCTGGACAAGGATGGCGTGCAATTGCTGGTCGACCCGATGAGCTTCCAGTATCTGGTGGGCGCCGAGATCGACTACAAGGAAGATCTGGAAGGCGCGCAGTTCGTCATTCGCAATCCCAACGCCAGCACCACCTGCGGTTGCGGCTCGTCGTTCTCGGTCTGACATCCGTCGGCTGAGGGCCGACCCTTGCACGTTGCCTGACGCCCCGGTGTGTGGATGCCTATCCATCGCCGGGGCATTCGTCGTGGGGCTTCAGGCGGGTGTGTAGGCGCCCAGTATGCGCAGGCCTTTCGCACCCGTGACTTCCGGACGATTGCCTGGCACGCCCGCGCAGTGCGCGTATGCCAGCCAGGCAAAGGCGTAGGCTTCCAGCGCCTGGGCAGGCACGCCCAGCTCGTCAGTGGGGCCCGCTTCCACACCCACTTCGCGCGAGATATCCCGCATCAACACGGGATTGAATGCGCCGCCTCCTGCCACCCACATGCCGCCCGCCGGGTGGGTTGCCCACTGCTCGATCGCGTCGGCCACCGTTCTGGCCGTGAACACCGAGAGTGTCGCTTGGACCGATTCAGGTGTCACCCTGGCGTGCGGGTGCTGAATGTCGAAGGCCGCGAGCCGCTCAAGCAGCCACGGCATGTTGAACAGGTCGCGTCCCGTTGATTTAGGCGGTGCAGCACGCAGCCACGGTTCACTGTCCAGTAGAAATGCCAACAGCCCCGCGTGGCAGGTGCCGCTGGCCGCCCATTGGCCGCCCTCGTCATAGGCATGGTTCAGATGGCGTTGGCACCAGCCATCCAGCAAGACGTTGGCAGGCCCCGTGTCGAAGCCGGTGACCTGGCATCCGGGCGCCAGTGCCGTAATGTTGGCAATGCCGCCCAAGTTAAGAATGACGCGTGGCTGATCACTGGCAAACAGTGCGGCATGAAAGGCAGGCACCAAGGGCGCACCCTGGCCACCTGCAGCAACATCCCGACTTCTGAAATCCGACACGACGGCAATGCCGGTACGCTCGGCCAGCACGGCGGGGGCGTTCAGTTGGGTGGTATAGCCCTCGCCGGGCTGATGCCGCACGGTTTGCCCGTGCGAGCCGATCGCGATGATGTCCTTGCGGCTGATGCCACTTTTATTCAGTACCTGGTCAACGGCTTGCGCATACACGTGCGCGAGGTCATTGGCGGCCAGCGCGGCGCGATGCAGTTCGTTTTCACCGGGGGTATTGAGCGCGAGCAGGCTATTGCGCAGTGCCTGCGGCATGGCGACTGACGTATCGGCCACGAATGCCGGAGGCTGCCCGTCGCAAAATCGGGCGAGCACGGCATCGGCCCCATCGGTACTGGTGCCCGACATCAACCCGATGTAGAAACCGTCGGTGCAAGGAGCGTTCATGCCAGGAGGTCCGAAGGCGTCATGACGATGGGTCCAGAAGGGGCAGGCACGGGCCGTGAAGGTTCATGCAATCGGCCAAGCCGGCTTACGCCGGCTGAAAGAAGGTCGCCTTAGCGGGACGCCACATTGGTCATGGCGTCCGACAGCGTGGTCTGCAACTGCGTCAGCATGGCGATCTGCTGCTTGTACGGTTGCACGGCGGCTTCGAACTTGCGCACTTCTGCAGGATCCATGGTGCGGGCAATGGGCAGGTCGGCCGCCAGCGGGTCGACGGGTTGGCCAGCGATGCGGAACTCGTAGTGCAGATGCGGACCGGTGGCCCAGCCGGTCTGACCGACATAGCCCAGCAGGTCACCCTGATTGACTCGCGCGCCCTTGCGGATGCCTTCGGCCACGCGGCTTTGGTGGGCATAGAGGGTGCTGTACTTTTCCGAGTGCTTAACGATCACCACATTACCGTAGCCGCTTTGCGTGCCAGCGAAATCGACGACACCGTCGGCAGTGCTGTAGATCGGCGTTCCGGTCGGGGCAGCGTAGTCGACGCCCTTGTGACCCATCCATCGCCCATGGATGGGATGTTGGCGCATGCCAAACGTAGAACTGATGCGCGAAAACTTAAGTGCTGTTCTCAGGAAAGTACCGCGCAGGTTCGTACCTTCGAAATCGTAATAGGCGCCACGACCTTCACCGCTGAACCACACGGCATTGTGCGCCTTGCCCTGATTGATGAATTCCACGGCAAGCAGGCGACCCGCGCCGGCGAAGCGCCCCTGATGGCTGCGGGTTTCATACACCACGCGGAATTGGTCGCCCTGGCGCAAATCGCGCAGGAAGTCGATCTTGGCGCCCAGCACATCGGCCATCTGCAGGGTGATCGAGTCGGGAATGCCCGCCGCATCGGTAGCACCGAACAGCGACGATGAAATCGTACCCACCGCCACGCGCACATCGCGATCGGTGTTCTCGGTCAATTCCTGTGCCACATAGCCGTTGGGCTGCGGGCGAACTTCCAGCATTTTCGTGACAAGCTCGCCTTCGGCTTCGCTGCCGGGCGTGTGCACATAGCGCAGCCAGACCAGCTTGCCCGATTCATCAGTGGCAGCCTGGAACGAGCGTCCGGGATAGAGTTTGTAGATGCTGCGCGCGCTGGCGTCGTGGGTCAGGAAGCTTTGCAGGCCGGGCGCATCCAGTTCGAGGCGTTGCAGCACGGCGGCCAGGGTGTCGCCACGGCGAATGCGGGTTTCTGCAATATAGCTGGCGGCAGGCGTTTCGCTGACCTGGTAATCACTTTGCGTAAGCGGCAGAACACTCTGAACCTGAGTCTGCGGGGGCAGCAACAAGTGATTGGGCTGCTGCACCATGCCGATCGCGGCGGCTGCGCCAAACAAACCCACCGCAACAACGGCGACGACGGTGGTCAAAGTCCGTGCCCGACGTGGCGTCGGCAAGGCCAATCCATCTAGATTGGAGGGCTTGGCGCGTGCAGTCGGGTCGGGTTGACCAAGAGTCATCGGATAAAAAACCTTTGGTGGCGAAGGGCGCGCGTCGCGGTCATGCGCTTGCAACACAGGCCCTTGCTATGATTGAGGCTGTATCCTATCCGATTTACTAAGTGTAAAAAAGGGATTTTTGGTCAAAGTTACTTAATAATTACGACCAAGATGGTAGTTTTTACACGCTATTAGGGCGTTTTGCCCCTACGCGGAAGTCCCTCATGTCGCAGTCAGAATTACACATCTCCCCTGAAATCCAGGCCGATCTGGATATCGCACGCCGCGGATGCGACGAATTGTTGGTGGAATCCGAGTTCGCCCGCAAGCTCGCGCGCAGCCGCCAGACTGGCGTGCCGCTGCGTATCAAGCTGGGTCTGGACCCCACCGCGCCTGACATTCACCTGGGCCATACCGTCGTCCTGAACAAGATGCGGCAGCTGCAGGACCTTGGGCACACCGTCATTTTTCTGATCGGCGACTTCACGTCCATGATCGGCGACCCCAGCGGGCGCAACTCCACCCGCCCGCCGCTCACACGCGAGCAGATCACCGAGAACGCACAAACCTATTACGCGCAGGCCAGCCTGGTGCTGGACCCTGAGCGAACCGAGGTCCGCTACAACTCCGAATGGTGCGATCCGCTGGGTTCGCGCGGTTTGATCCAGCTCGCCTCGCGATACACCGTGGCCCGCATGATGGAGCGGGACGATTTCACCAAGCGGTTCAAGGGTGGCATTCCCATCTCGGTGCACGAGTTCCTCTACCCCCTCTTGCAGGGCTATGACTCGGTCGCGCTGAAATCTGACCTGGAGCTGGGCGGTACCGACCAGAAGTTCAACCTGCTGGTGGGGCGTGAATTGCAAAAGGAATATGGTCAGGAAGCGCAATGCGTGCTGACCATGCCTTTGCTTGAGGGTCTGGACGGCGTCGAGAAGATGTCCAAGTCCAAGGGTAACTATATTGGTATCTCGGAAGCGCCCGACAGCATGTTCGGCAAGCTGATGTCCATTTCCGATACGTTGATGTGGCGCTATTTCGAACTGCTGTCGTTCAAGTCGCTGGCCGATATCGCAGCCTTGCGCCAGGAAATTGAATCCGGTCGCAACCCGCGCGATGCCAAGGTGCTGCTGGCGCAGGAAATCATTACGCGCTTTCACAGTGCCCGCGATGCGGAAGAAGCGCTGGCACGCTTCGAGGCGCGCTTTCGCGATGGTGCCTTGCCTGACGACATGCCCGAGGTAACGATTGGCGCGGGTCCCATCGGCGTGCTCAAGCTCTTGCGCGAAGCTGGTCTGGTCACTTCTGGCGCAGACGCGCAGCGCAACGTGGAACAGGGCGGCGTGAAGATCGACGGGCAGAAGGTGGAAGACAAATCGTTGCAACTGAACAGTGGCACCTATGTCGTACAGGTGGGTAAACGGCGCTATGCCCGTGTTACCGTCAACTGACCCGAATCTCATCAGTATTGGTAGGAGATCACATGAAACTCGCAAGCCTGACATTTGCCGATAACGAAGCGATTCCCCACCGCTATGCCTTCGCTCGCATAGACGCCAACTCGCACGTCGCGCTGGCAGAGAACTTCAATCCCCAGTTCTCCTGGGACGATGTGCCGGAAGGCACCCAGTCGTTTGCGCTGCTGGCCCACGACCCTGATGCGCCCAGCAAGCCTGACGATGTGAACCAGGAAGGGCGAGAGGTGCCTGAAGACCTGCCGCGTGTGGATTTCTACCACTGGGTGCTGATCGACCTGCCTGCGGACCTGCGCGATATCGAAGAGGGCGCGTTCTCCAGTGGCGTCACCCCGCGTGGCAAGGGTGGGCCGCTGGCGCCGAACAACGTGCGTCAGGGTTTGAACGACTACACCCACTGGTTTGCGGCCGACCGCGACATGAGCGGCGATTATTTTGGCTATGACGGCCCGTGCCCGCCCTGGAACGATGCTCGCGTTCACCGCTATATCTTTACCCTGTACGCCCTGAGCGTGCCTACGCTGGATGTCAAAGGCACGTTTTCCGCCAAGGACGTCCTGCAGGCCATGGAAGGCAAGATTCTGGCGCAAGCCAGCGTCAGCGGCACCTACACGCTGAATGCCGAGCTGGCACCCAAGAAGATCGGGCCCACCTCGGCCTGATTCGAGGCAACCGTTGCTGAAGTGAAGGGCGCTCACCCCAGGGTCGAGCGCCCTTTGTCATCTTCCGGGTACGGCGGTCTTTTGTGGCGAATCGATGACGTTTACGTGACTTGCGTACGGGTTAGTCCCCATGCGCGGGGTAAACTATGGGAATTCGACATTCAACCTTTGCTCCAGGACCCTTCAATGTTCGACCGTACCCGCACTCTTGATCAAGTGGACCCCGCCGTCTGGGACGCTATCCAGAAGGAAAACCGTCGCCAGGAACAGCACATCGAGCTGATCGCTTCGGAAAACTACGCCAGCCCCGCCGTGATGCAGGCGCAGGGTACGCAGTTGACGAACAAATACGCCGAAGGCTATCCGGGCAAGCGTTACTACGGTGGTTGCGAATATGTGGACGTGGTCGAGCAATTGGCCATCGATCGCCTGAAGGAACTGTTCGGCGCCGAAGCGGCCAACGTGCAGCCCAACTCGGGCTCGCAGGCCAACCAGGGCGTGTACATGGCGGTCCTGAAGCCGGGTGACAAGGTTCTGGGCATGAGCCTGGCCGAAGGCGGTCACCTGACGCACGGCGCGTCGGTGAATGCTTCCGGCAAGCTCTACGATTTCAAGCCCTATGGCCTGGACGCAGACGAAGTGCTGGACTATGGCCGCGTTGAAGCGCTGGCCCAGGAACACAAGCCCAAGCTGATCGTGGCCGGTGCGTCGGCCTATTCGCTGCGCATCGATTTCGAACGCATGGCCCGCATCGCGCGCGACAACG
>JBAZPE010000142.1:0-6105 GCA_041648375.1 Burkholderiaceae bacterium
GCTCATCCGACATCTCGGTCTCTCCGCCAGGCAGGCGCGCACGCGTGCGATTGCCGCGCTCGAAGCAGTGCGCATCAGCGATGCGGCGCGCCGCATCGACATGTATCCCCACGAGTTTTCAGGTGGCATGCGTCAGCGGGTGATGATCGCCATGGCATTGCTGTGCGAACCCGATGTGTTGATCGCCGATGAGCCCACCACGGCACTGGATGTCACCGTTCAGGCAGACATTCTGGCCCTGCTGCGCCAACGCCAGCAGACCTGCGGCACGTCCATCATTTTCATCACCCACGACCTGGGCGTGGTGGCTGAACTGTGCGATGAGGTGGTGGTCATGTATGGCGGGCGGATGATGGAGCGTGCCGATGTGCATCGCCTGTTCGCCGCACCAGCGCATCCCTATACGGCTGGCCTGCTGGCCTCGGTGCCGCGCATGGATCAGAACGGCGGGCGCTTGTTCAGCATTGCCGGTCAGCCTCCTGACATTACGGCACGGCAGCATGGCTGTCCCTTCGTCGATCGATGCAACCACGCGACGACCCTGTGTCAGGTTCAGCCCCCGCCTTACATCGCCCGCGCGTCAGGCGGGCTCGCCTGTCATTTTCCGCAAGGACAGCCCACTTCGGAGGTACCTGGTTCATGACTGAAGTATCCATCGCGCGTGAGCATGTGCCTCTGCTCGACGTAAGCAATCTGTGCGTGCATTTCCCCATCCGGGTGCCCGGGCGCCTGTTGTCCCGACGCAGCCTGCTCGCCGCCGTCAATGGCGTCGACCTGTCGGTGTCTGCGGGTCAGACCCTGGCCATCGTGGGCGAGTCAGGTTGTGGCAAGTCCACGCTGGCCAAGACCCTGGTGGGGTTGTTGGCGCCCACCGCAGGGTCAATACGCTGGCAGGGGCAACCCCTGATTCAGGAAGGCAGGTCGACTCAGCCCTGGCCGCGCAGGGACATCCAGATGATCTTTCAGGACCCCCTTGCGTGCCTGGACCCGCGCATGACGGTGTTCCAGCTGATCGCGCAGGCGCTGCAGTTGTACGAGCCCCAGCTGCGCGACGACGCCGTCCGCATGCGGGTGCACGCCATCATGGAGAAGGTGGGGCTGTCGCCGCTGACCACCCATCGCTTTCCGCACGAATTCTCCGGTGGGCAATGCCAGCGTATTGGTATCGCACGTGCGCTTGTTTCTTCTCCCAAGCTCCTGATCTGCGACGAGCCGGTATCAGCCCTTGATGTGTCCATCCGTGCCCAGATCATCAATTTGCTGATGGACATGCAGCGGGCGTACGGGCTTGCCATCATCTTCATTGCGCACGATCTTGCCGTCGTACGGCATATCGCCACACGTGTCATGGTGATGTATCTTGGCCAGGCCGTGGAGGAGGGCAGCACGCGTGAGCTCTTCGATCAGCCGCGCCATCCCTACACACGAATGCTGCTCTCGGCCGTGCCCATTCCCGATCCGGTGCAAGCACGTGCGCGACGCCACGTGCCCACTTTGGGCGAGTTGCCCAGCCCTATAGCCGTGCCGTCCGGATGCCCGTTTCACACTCGGTGCACGAGCGCAGAAATCATCTGTGTCGACGGGGCACCTCCTTGGCATGTACTGCAACACGATCATCGCGCCCGGTGTCATCTCGCCTGACGTTTCCTGACCGAAATGACAGCTGAGAGATGTAATAAGCAGGCTGACAAGGGATATCCCCCATGTCGGCACATTTCGCACAAAGTTACGATATGTTTGTAACGCGACGCTGCCTTGCCCTAGTGTGGACCCTCTTCTTTTATGTTTAGGCGTCGCGTAATGTGAGCATTCACGGAGATTACGAATGAAAGTTTTGAAACTTGTCGCTGTAGCCGCTGTACTCTCCGCCTCAATGTCGGCAGCCCATGCCGGCGCGACTTACGACAACGTCAAGAAGAAGGGCTTTGTTCAGTGCGGCGTGTCGACCGGTATCGCCGGGTTCTCGATCGCCGACAGCAAGGGCCAATGGACCGGTCTCGATGTGGATATGTGCCGCAGCATCGCGGCCTTGATGTTCAACGATGCATCCAAATTCAAGGTCACGCCTCTGAACACCCAGCAGCGCTTTACCGCCCTGCAGTCGGGTGAAATCGACGTGCTGACCCGCAACACCACCCAGACCCTTACCCGTGACACCACGCTGGGCTTGATCGGCGCCGGGGTGAACTACTACGACAGCCAGGGTGTGATGGTCAAGAAAGACCTCAACCTGAAGAGCGCGAAGGAACTGGGCGGCGCCACCATCTGCGTGCAGCCCGGCACCACCACTGAACTGAACCTGGCCGACTGGTTCCGTTCGGAAAAAATCGACTTCAAACCGGTCGTGATCGACAAGTTCGACGAAATCGTCCGTGCGTTCACCTCGGGTCGTTGCGATGCGTTCACCACCGATAAGTCGCAGTTGGCATCGATTCGTACCACGCTGGAAAATCCTGACAACTACGTGATCCTGCCCGAGGATTTCTCCAAGGAGCCCCTGGGCCCCATGGTTCGCCAGGGCGATGACGCGTGGCTGAACGTGGTTCGTTGGGCGCTGTTCGCATCGATCGAGGCCGAAGAGTATGGCATCACCTCGAAAAACGTGGACGACATGCTCAAGAGCACCAATCCCAACATCCAGCGTATCCTCGGTGCAACACCTGGTATGGGTAAAAACCTGGGTGTCGACGAGAAGTGGGCCTACAACATCGTCAAGCAAGTCGGTAACTACGGCGAAGTGTTCGCACGTAACCTGGGTGATGCCAGCCCGATGAAACTGCCCCGTGGCCTGAACGCCCAGTGGAAGCAGGGTGGCGTCATGTACGGTTGGCCCGTACGCTAATGTTCTGACGCCAGCTCGAGTCGCCAGGTTGATCGGCGGCTCGTCTGGCGGGCGGCCCATGCGCACCTGACCCGGTTGCACCATGTCTTTGCGCATCACGCTGTCAAGCCCTTGCATCCTGTCATTTAAGTCGGTAGTGTCCCTTTTTTTTCGTAACCGACCCCGGGGATTCCCCTCGTGTCCCCGATTTTGCGGCGAAGATAGCACTCCCGTTCGCCACGGTAGTGTCCTTCGTCCTTTATTCGGTAGAAGGTCGCGTTGCGAATATTTTGGAGACGACCTATGAAGACTTTCAAACTTGCTGCAATGGGTGCGGCGCTGCTGGCGATGAGCACAGTGGCGCAGGCAGGCCCGACTTTTGACAATGTCAAAAATAAGGGTTTTGTTCAGTGTGGCGTTAATACTGGGGTTGCCGGTTTCGCACAACTCGACAGCAAGGGTCAATGGACCGGTCTGGACGTAGACCTGTGCCGCGCCATCGCGGCAACCGTGTTCAACGACGCCAGCAAGTTCAAGGTGACCCCGCTGACGACTCAGCAGCGCTTCACCGCGTTGCAGGCCGGCGAGATCGACGTGTTGACCCGCAATACCACCCAGACACTCACGCGTGACACCACGCTCGGTCTGATTGGTGCTGGCGTGAACTACTACGACAGCCAGGGTGTGCTGGTCAGAAAGGACCTCGGCCTGAAAAGCGCCAAGGAACTCGACGGCGCCACCGTGTGCGTGCAGCCTGGCACGACCACCGAGTTGAATCTGTCGGACTGGTTCCGTTCGGAAAAGCTCACGTTCAAGCCTGTCGTGGTGGATAAATCCGAAGAGGCCGCACGGGTGTTTTCCAGCGGTCGCTGCGATGCCTTCACGACCGACAAGTCGCAAGCTGCCGCCATCCGCAGTACTTTTTCCAATCCTGACGACTATGTGATCCTGCCCGAAGATTTCTCCAAGGAGCCCCTGGGCCCCCTGGTGCGTCAAGGTGATGATCAGTGGTTCAACATCGTGCGCTGGTCGCTCAACGCGATGCTGGAGGCCGAAGAGTATGGCATCACCTCCAAGAACGTCGATGAGCAGCTCAAGAGCAGCAACCCCAACGTTCAGCGCATTCTCGGCGCCTCGCCGGGCATGGGCAAGAACCTCGGGGTCGACGAGAAGTGGGCTTACAACATCGTCAAACAGGTGGGCAATTACGGCGAAAGCTTCGATCGCAACCTGGGCATGACCAGCCCCATGAAGCTTGAGCGTGGCTTGAACGCGCAATGGCGTCAGGGCGGTCTGATGTACGGCTGGCCGGTTCGTTGATCGGGCAGGCTTGACGCACTGCTGTTTACCCTAGTCTGTTCGGGCCCGTTCAGACGAGGGTACTATGTGCACCGCGCACGACCGCCCCAGGGTGGGTCGTGCGCAGTTGGCTGCTGTGGTTTGCCTTGACGGGCGACTGCCAACCGGCAGTTGTTCCATGTCCGATTTTTAGTTACTCGAACGATGACAAACACTTCAAACAAGTTACCTGTGCAGCCACCGAAACGGCGGCTATCCTGGAATGACCCAAGTGTGCGCGGCATCGTGTACCAGGTGGTCGCCATTGGCCTCGTGGCCCTGGCGGTGTGGTTCCTGGTGTCCAATACATTGCACAATCTGGCGGCGCGCAATATTGCGACCGGCTTTCATTTTCTGGGCCGCGAAGCCGGTTTTGCGATCGGCGAAAGCGCGATCAGCTATGGACCCGCAGACACCTATGCGCGGGCCATCTGGGTCGGCATTCTGAACACCTTGCGTGTGGCGGTCATGGGCATCGTGCTCGCGACCATTCTCGGTACCCTGATCGGTATCGCGCGCATGTCCAAGAACTTCCTGATCAACAAGCTGGCTGCGGTCTATGTCGAGGTCATGCGCAACATTCCATTGTTGCTGCAGCTCTTCTTCTGGTATGCCATCATCACCGAAGTCACGCCCGGCCCCAGGCAGGCGCTGAATCCCGTGCCGGGGGTCTTCATTTCCAACCGTGGTTTCCGCATCCCCGGGCTGGAAGGGACCTCGGTAGACTGGCTGCTGGGCGGTCTGGGCGTGGCCATCGTCGCCAGCCTGTTTCTGGGTCAGTGGGCCAAGAAACACCAGGCCAAGACAGGTCACCTCATTCACTCGGGTCTGTGGTCGCTGGCCATGCTGGTTGCCTTTCCGATCATCGGCTGGTTGGCCAGCGGGGCATCGATGACCCTGGTCATGCCTGAGCTCAAGGGCTTCAACTATGTGGGTGGCATCAGCATGTCGCCCGAGTTTGCCGCCTTGCTGATCGGGTTGGTGATCTACACCTCTGCCTTCGTGGCCGAAGTGGTGCGTTCCGGTGTTCAGTCCGTGGGCAGTGGTCAGTGGGAAGCCGCCGGGTCGCTCGGCCTGAGTCGCGGCAAGATGTTGCGCCTGGTGGTGCTGCCCCAGGCCCTGCGGGTCATCATTCCCCCGATGACCAGCCAGTATCTGAACCTGACCAAGAACAGCTCGCTCGCCGTTGCCATTGGCTATCCCGATATCGTGTCCATCGTCAACACGACGCTGAACCAGACGGGTCAGGCCATCGAAGGCATCTTGATCATCATGGCGGCGTATCTCACCGTCAGTCTGTCGATTTCCATATTCATGAACTGGTACAACAAGCGCATCGCGCTGGTGGAGCGTTGATATGAGCAGCACAACCTCAACGCCTTCCGAGGCACTGTCGCCTCCCGTGACACATACCGGGCCGGTTGCCTGGGTCCGTGAACGTCTTTTTGCCTCACCCCTGCACATTCTGCTGACCGTGCTGGTCGTCTGGTTCCTGCTGATGAGCGTGCCCGCGTTTTTGCAGTGGGCATTCATTCAGGCGAACTGGACGGCATCGACGGCCCAGGAGTGTCGTGCATCTGCCGGTGCGTGCTGGGCGTTCATTGCTGAAAAGCACCGCCTGATCCTTTTCGGCACCTATCCGTATGACGAGCAATGGCGCCCATTGGTCGCCTCGCTGCTGCTGATTGCCGTGGTGGTGTGCAGTGGCATTCGCCGCTTCTGGAATATCTCGCTGCTGTTCATCTGGGTCATTGGACTGACGCTGGTGGGCGTGTTGATGTGGGGTGGCGTTTTCGGCCTGACCTTCGTCGAGAACGTTCGCTGGGGCGGCTTGCCGCTCACGCTTATTCTGGCCACCTTCGGGATCGCCTTCGCATTCCCGCTGGGCGTGCTGCTGGCCCTGGGTCGACGCTCCAAGTTGCCCGCCATCAAGGCCTTGTGCGTGG
>JBAZPE010000143.1:0-6101 GCA_041648375.1 Burkholderiaceae bacterium
GGATGCAACCATTTGCCATGGCCCAGGCATTGACGTCCTTGGACTGATAGACCTTGAAGGTGGGCTGCACGCCGTTGAGCGACTGAGCAAGGGGCTTGGCGAGTTTTTGCAGGCGAGCATCGTACTTGCTGCCCGGCTTGGCGGGATTGCCTTCCTTATCGGCTTCCACGCATGCCTGATCAGACAATGTCTTGATTTCAGCATCGCTGAGCGTGTAGGCGGAGAACACTTTGCCAGCGCCGCTGGTCAAGCTGTTCATGTTCATTCCTGATCCCGAGCAGCCTGCGAGCAGACCAGCAACGGCCAACATTCCTGCAAACGTTTTGATTTTCATTGTGATATCCCTCTTTCCGGTTGTTATTGAAGCCGGCTGATTCTAGGACGGGAATAAGAAAAAAAAACGTCCAGCCACATTGTCTCGCAATATCGATATTTACTTACATTTAATCGTCAACGGTCAGCCAGCAATTAGCCAAAGAAAAACCACCTTGCGGTGGTTTGAGAATGTGTCGCTAGAGTATTTGAATGTTCTTCGCTGAAGGCCCTTTTGGACCCGCCTCCACCTCAAAGCTCACGCGCTGATTGTCCTGCAGGGTCTTATATCCTTCGGATCTGATTTCTGAATAGTGCGCGAACAAATCCTTGGTGCCATCGTCGGGAACGATGAAGCCGAAGCCTTTCTCCGCATTGAACCATTTCACTACGCCAGTCGCCATGACAATTCCTCGCACAACATTTGTGGGTTTAATCAAGCTAACAAACGAGCAACGATACGTAACTCGAAAATCCAGTTTAGGGGTGAAACCCATGTGGGTCAAACACTTGCATGCGTCTCTGAGTGTCCGAACCGCAAAAGCTGACGTTGAACTGAATGCAATATGGAAAGTCCTAAGCATGGCGCAGTTAATGTCACTCGCAGTTAATCGCCCGCGACGCTGACGACTTGAATAAGGAAAGAGATATGAAAATTGCGAAATCCATGATGGCCGCCGCAGGACTGGCGGTGGCTTTCAGCGCGACAGCCGCCCCCGTCACATACGAGATCGACCCCTCCCATACTTATCCCAGTTTCGAGGCAGACCATATGGGCGGACTGTCCACCTGGCGCGGCAAATTCAATCGCACCAGCGGCACCATTGTCCTGGATCGGGAAGCGAAGACCGGTACGATCGATGTGACGGTTGAAATCAGTTCTATTGATTTCGGACACGACGAGATGAACAAGCACGCTGTGGCACCAGACATCTTCGATGCGGCGAAATATCCCACCGCCACGTTCAAGGGCACGTTCACCGAATTCGACGGTGATCGTCCTGAACAGGCCGAGGGGGAGCTCACGCTGCGCGGGGTCACCAAGAAAATCAAAATGGATATCGATGACTTCAAGTGCATCGACCATCCCATGGAAAAGCGCGAGGCATGCGGCGCAGACGTATCGGCCTCATTCAAACGCAGCGATTTCGGACTGGACTTCGCACTGGACAAAGGCTTCAAGCCGGAGGTCGACTTGAAGATTCAGGTCGAGGCGCTACGCAAGTAGCAGACACGACCCAAGCGGTATGCGCACGAAAAAACACCCCAGAAGTCATTCCGACTTTTGGGGTGTTTTTTATGTGCCGCGTGGTGGCAATGGGAGGACAGTTGGGCAGACCTGCCTACGGCGCACCATGGGTATCAAGCATCATTGAACAAGGATAGGTGCGAGCGTCACTTGGTCCACTTGCGATCGGGACCGTAGAAGTAGTCCAGCACCCACTCTGCCGACGGACCCTCCTGATCGGTCCCTTGCGCGCCGGTACCAGCGGTGGCCACGCGATCGGCCTCCATGCGAAGCTCATCGACGGAAAAGGCCAATCCCTGTGACTGCGCCAAGGCAGCAAACTCCGACTCAGCATGAGCGCCCGCAGGAATGGCTTTCACTTTGGTTGCGAGAGCATAATCCTCGGAAACGCGCGCGATAAAGCGCTGAACATTTTCCCTACTCATCTCGGATCCCCTTCGATCAATCAACAAAACGCCAGTGTAAGACTTAGGAAGTGCGATACACGGAGGGATGACAAGACCTTACACATTCGTTGAAAGCGGTCAAACTTCTGACATGGAGCTTTCCGTCAAAGGCAGCGTGACCACGAATCGAGCCTGCCCCGCATCGGTCACCAACGTGAGCTCGCCCTGATGCGCCAACGCAATGGCGCGAGCCAGATACAGGCCAATACCAAGATGCGCGGTCTGTGCCTCGCCATCAACGGCATAGAAAGGGTCGAACACATGCGGCACCAGTGCCGCGTCCAGGATGTAATCAGGCACGGCGACGTCCAGAGCGAGGGCCTGGTCCACACGACGAGCATGCACCTCGACATCTCTGTCGACACCGCAATGCTTGACGGCGTGTGTCAGGACGATCTCAAGCAGTTGCTCGACTCGCGATGGATCGATGTTCATGGGCGGGCAGCCCGTTATATTCACCACAATGTTTCTTTGCGGATAGCTTGCCCGAACGTGTCCCACCGCGCTCTCCACGGTAGACCCGAAGTCGTGGGCAGGCGAGACGTTGATCACGACATCACCCAGCGTTTGCAGACGCGCAAAATCCAGGGCCTGGCGTGCCAGTTCGCTCAGGCGTACCGCACTACCCTGGACCATGCCCATCAGGCGCTGAAGCCTGGGTTCCATCGGCTTGATCTGAATCATTTCAATCGCGGCCATGAGCGAATGCATGGGGTTGCGCAAGTCATGACTCATCACTGACAGCACCTTGGCCTGCACGACAGGGTCGAGCGACGCAGATGGCTGTCCTGAGGGAGGCGACACCGCGTCATCGCGGGCTGCGTCTCCACCCGGCGCAGGCGATGCCGACCCGGCGGGAGGAATGAGCTGGGTGGTGGATTGGAACGTCTGGGTCACGGTTCGAACATCGCGCTCGATGGACGCTGCAGTGGTGCTGTGCGCCTCATGATCCGTTGGCTCGACGGCACGCAGTTGCGGGCCCAGGATCTGGCTGAACGCCGATGCCGCATCGATAACCGATGCGGCTACAGGTTCACCTGGCACAGTATCCATTGCGCACAGGGTGCCAAAAAATGAGCCGTCTGCACGATAGATCGGATAAGCGAAGTACGCTTGGATCCCAAGCAGGCTGGCCATGTGCGAGCTGGAGCGACTGAAGGGAGCAGTTGAGACATCAGGCCAATTCACCGGTTGCTTGGTGTCACGCACCTTCTGGCAAAGCGTGTTGTCCACTTCCCACACGTCTCCCGCCCGTATGCCCAGGCCAGCGCAATCATCCACGACACATGCCTGCCAATCGGTGCCCGTCAGTCTCACCAACGCGGCAAAGCGCATGTTGGTCAGTCCACGAAGTGCTTTAAGAATGGAAGGCAACGCCGGCAGACGTTGAGCGGTAATCAAATCGGATTGCGTAGGCGCGTTCATAGGGGTGTGGTGAGTCACGTGGCGGTGCCGCGCAGAACAATGCGCCGGATCAATAGTGCAAAAGCGAAGGAAATGACGGCGGAGAAGAGAAATCCTGCAATGCCTGACAGCAATGCAGCATCAATCAAGCCCAGCCTGCTGACAAAAGCAGAAAGCGCGACGGCAATCAGTAGCGAAAGGCCAATACACCCGATGACGCCGAGCCGCAATGAATGCAGCCTGCCAAGCAGAAGACCACCGACCGAGGCCGCCGCCACAACGGCCAGCATCGCCCAAAAGAAAAACTCGTATTGCATGCGTGTCTGATGACTTTCAAAGGCGCCGACGCGCAATATCGGCAGACTTCACCGTCGCCGTCTTCAGCTGTGCCTGGTTGACGCTGCGCGACATCAGCTTCCCGATACGCATACCGACGACAATCGTCAGCACGATAACCAATGGCCATACGCCAAAGAAAACCAGAAATTCTTTAAGCAGTGGGTCCATCAGTCATTCTCCATAAAAAGGGTTGGGGTAAGCGCTACATACATCTCGCGTCACGTGCTGTGCCCGCCAGTACGGGTGGCGCCCTTCACATTCTGCATATTCTGGCAGGCATGGCGCTGGGTCACGCATATCGTGCGTATCCAGAGTTTGTGCATCATGTTCAGCTAAAAATGTGAGGATCTGCTGGGTACGCGTGCATTCGTGTGTGGGGTACATGCTAAAGACGGGAGCATGTCTAGGGAATAGATATCGCTAGACTTGTTACAACACCATATCTTTTGACGGAAAGACCGCGCACGGCGCTTACACACAAGTTCTGACATTTTGCTGAACGTCCGGCCTGGAAATTGCTGAGTCCATGCATACCCACAACACATGGAGTTCATGATGCAAACTTGGCAAACCCCTTTGGTAACCCTTAAGTCCGACTCGTCCGATGTGACGCAAGGCACACTTGATCTGGAGTGTTCCGAAGTGGTCATCGAAACGAGCACGGTTGCCACGGCGGGCAATTCGGCCCCGGCAGCGGGCGATCGCCTGAAGGTCAAGAACGTCGACGCCTCGGACATCGCCGCCATCGACTGGACGCCTAGTGTTGTGTCGTTCTCCGCCGTAGGTGCGGTGGAGCCGCAGCAATTTTCTGTGTCTGCGATGCAGGTCGACCAGGCTGGTCGGGCAGTGGTATTCACGCTTGGTTGACTACGACAAGCGCATCACCGATGCGACACCGTGTGACCCGATAGTCACTACCTCCCATTAAGGGCCGGTGCCGCTGACGCTCAGGCAGCTTGTGCAGGTATGCGAGTTGCCTGTTTGTTTTCAACAATGCGGCGCCGCAATGTGGTCGCCTTTTCGCCCGACACCTCACCAGGAAAGAACATGAGCCTAATCGACAAAGTGAAAGACGCCATCGGTGCAGATCCCACGAGCGATGCCGATCCCGATATGCGGCGCGTGCTGGACGTTCTTCAGGATCTGGACGGCAAGCCCATCGAGACATGCACGCCCGAGGAGGCGCGCCTGCAACCCACCCCCGCCGATGCCGTGGCGCGCATCATGGAAGAAGACGGGTTGACGGTGCCGCCCGGCGTGGAAACAGAAGACATTCAGATCACCCTGCCCCACGGCGCGGTCGCAGGCCGCATTTATCGACCCAGTGGCGCAGTGGGTGTGGGCCCGCAACCCGTGATCCTTTATTTTCATGGCGGCGGTTGGGTCATCGCCGATCTGGACACCTATGACGCGACGCCACGCAGCATGGCGTTGCAAACCGGTGCAGTCGTGATCTCAGCCCATTACCGCCAGGCGCCTGAACACAAGTTCCCAGCTGCGCACGACGATGCCAACGCCACCTACGAATGGCTGCTGACAAATGCATCGGTGCTCGGCGTCGATGCCGAGCGTGTGGCGATCATGGGGGAAAGTGCGGGTGGCAACATGGCGTTGAATGTCTCGCGCCATGCGGCGCGCAGCGGTCTGGGCCTGCCCCGCTATCAGGTTCTGGTGTACCCGCTGGCTGCCAATGATCTGCACTCCAGTTCCTATCACCAGAACTCCAATGCCCGCCCTTTGAGTCGGCCCATGATGCGCTGGTTCATCGAACAGGTGACCACATCGCCCGATGATGTGAATGACCCACGCCTGAATCTGGTGGCAAGCGACCTGGCCGGATTGCCGCCCACCCTGGTCATCACGGCAGGGATCGACCCTCTGCGCTCGGATGGCAGTGCGTTGGTCCTGGCCCTGCAGCGCGCTGCGGTTCCGGTGGAACACCACGACTACGCTGGCGTGACCCACGAGTTCTTCGGCATGAGTGCGGTGGTTTCCGCCGCACGCCAGGCTCAGGCAGCCGCTGCGGTCAATCTTAAATCGGCACTAGCCTGATTCAGGGCCACGCTGACATGATTCAAATTCGCGCTGGAATGATTCATGTCCGCGCTGGGATGATCCGATTCAGCGCTGACAGGATTCAGGTCGGCGCTGACGTAATGGCCGATCAGAAAGGATGCAACATCCTGTCGGCTCGCCGCGCGTAGTAGGCAAAGGTGGCTTCATAGCGGCGCTGGGTACTCACCCAGCGCTGCGCCTCCGACCCCAGCATTTCATCAATAGGCTGAATTTTCCCGGCGCCCATTGCGAGCAGTTGCAGTCTGGCCGCGCGCTCGAACATCACGCCCAGCACG
>JBAZPE010000144.1:0-6100 GCA_041648375.1 Burkholderiaceae bacterium
AAGACCCTAATGTCGATGTCCACGTGCCTGGCAAGGTCATGGCTGCCGAGGGCGTTGGCCTCGAAGGGCGCGTGCCTCCGAGGCGCTATAGTGTCTTGGAGGCACGCGTTCGGATCGATGGCGTATCCGGGCGTGTTGCATACCCACGACAACAACCAGGAGGAAGATAACAATGATCAATGTGGTCGCAGTCATCACGGCAAAACCCGGTCAGCGCGACAAAGTGCTGCAGGCCGTTGCCGAGAATTTGCCCAAGGTGCTGGCCGAAAAAGGCTGCATCGAATATGCGCCGTCAGTCGATGCCGGCAGCGGCACGGGCAAGGGCGCCTTTGGGCCAGACACCTTCGTCATGATCGAAAAATGGGAAACCATGGACGATCTCAAAGCCCACGCTGCCGCGCCGCACATGGCCGAGTACGCCGCCAAGACCAAGGAACTGCTTGAGAGCCGACTGATTCATGTGCTGGAGCCGGTGAAGCTCTAGGGTTCGAGCCGCCGGGTGTGACAGCGGGGCGGTCCGAGGGCCGCCCCGCTGTGCTTTGCTCAATGTCGTTGCTATCGTGATGTGACCCTAACTTCGAGAGCGATGGCTGCGCGCCACGTCCGAGTCGTGCGCATCGTCCGACGTGGTGGTCAGAGCAACAAACGGTGGTCGAACGATGCTTAGCGGGAGGAGAAACACCATTCCCAACGTGGCCGAAACAATATAGGCCAACGCGGCAGATCTGAACTCCGTCAGCATCAATCCTATTAGCGGCGTGACTTGAAACAGTACAGTCATCATCGACTGCATGCTCGCTGACACGAGCCCGATTTTGTCTTTTGGAGCTCGCGTTTGCAGCAACACCATAAAGCAGATCACTTTCCCCGCAAACAGAAAGCCGCTTATCAGCCAAATGATCAGAAGTGGGCCCATCGCGATGGGTACGCTGCTCAGGCCCCAAAGGCCAGTGACCAGAATTGTCGAGCAAAATCCTGTCATGCACCAATAGAGTATTTTGACCTGATCGCGCCCGATGATCCACTTCTTGAACACCAGTGAGGCAGCAATTCCTCCGATCGCGGTGCAGGTCATATGGAATGCAAATGCATTAGGCGGCAATGCCTGCTCACGAAGCAAAAACAATAAAACAGACCCGTGCATACCCATCGTGATTGTGGAGCCTATGGTGAGCACCACAATCGCTTTGATTGGCGGGTTGGTGGCGAGTATGTTGCGAAGCGCTCTGAGGTTACGTTGTTCTTTTTTTCCAGATGATGGTGCTGCGGGCAGCGAGCCGACACGACGACCCAGCAATATCATGCACCACGCGGATAGGGCGGCCATTGCCGCAGGAACCAGAAGCGCGCGTTGACTCGATGTGCCCAATGCCAAACCTGCGCCTATGAGTGGTGCGACGAGTTTGGTGGACTGGTCGAGCAAGCCCCGTATGCTGGTCGCCGTCACGATCTGGTCGTCAGTGAGCAGTCGTCGTGTGATGACGGGATCAGCCACGTTGGCGGAGCTACCCACCGCGTTTAAAAACATGATGAGTGCAAAGACTTCTATAGAGGGGGCGAATGCCAACCCCGCCAGCATGAAAGATCGATATACCGCACCCCCGATCATCATGGCGATGGGCGATTTTCGATCTGCGAGTGACCCGAGGTAAGGGCCAAGAATGACAAATGGCGCGCCTGTCACAAGAGAGATGACGGCCATCTGGGTGGGCGACGCCTCGAATTTGAAGATCAAGATAGGGAGCATCAACGCCGTATTAATCCAGGCTGATGAAGCAACCAACAGTTTGAACATGAAATAGTGGGGATAGCCTCGCACAACCCAGAGCGTACGCAGATCTGTCAGATAGGAGGTTGTCATAAGGTCAGGTCTCCGATGACGTGTTGGGAGCCATTTCGGCGGCAGCCTTGACTGGTCTTGCGATGGTCCTCTGCGCGCTAGGGCAGAAGGGTGAACCACTCCCGTGCCCCGCCCCTGCGAAGAACAACGTAGTCTCGCGTGTACCATCCACGCCCAACAACTTGTTTGTTTCGTCGTCGTAGAAGTGGCCGGTAGGCCATGTTTCAAGTCCCAGTGCCGTGCTGACCAGGAGGAAGGTTTGCAGCAAAGCCCCGACATCGAGCAGCGCGACGCGATATGCGCGTGACCCTGGGTACTTCCACCACAATTTGTCGAATCGGCTTGTGAAAAAAATCCCGAACGAAAGATCTTTTGCAAACATCTGAGCACCAAGTAGGCGCGCCACATGTGTTCCACACGCGCCATCTTGGATTTTCGTGAGTTGATGAGTGTCGCTGCGATAGTGGTAAATGCCCGGCGGGAGTGTTTTCACATGGAACGCGGCAAGATAGACCTCAGTGGCCTGGAGCGAGCCGGCTGAAGGGGCTGCGCGGCGATAGCCTGCCTGCAATAGTCCCGCCTCGGCCAAGTCTTGATGTGTGCCGCCGTGGATGGCACCAAACGACCAATACATCACTTGAGACAGGCAATCCAGATCGACCGCCGACGCGTGGAAGTCTCGGCAGGTTTTGCGTCTTTGGAGCGTGGCCCAAAGATTCTGCGCAGGCATCGATTCCGCTTCGACAGCCGGCAGATCAATTGTGTGGCCATCCCGCCGAGTCAGGAGTTCTGGCATGTCTTTAACAATGGATGCGCAATACTTCAGATATCCCTCATAGTTGTCTTCAGAAGGAAGCTCCATTCCTGGCTTCAGCGTGACGCGCGTCCCTCGATGAAAGATTCTCGCCAGAATGTCCCACTTCCAGTCTGATAATGTCGGGTCTTCCTCAAAAACGCCCGATCGTCTGATCGTCTCGTCGACTTCTGAATCACGTAGTTCATCACCCTGCCAGATTTCTATGATGCGTCGGACATGTATGCCGTCCAGCGCGTACCTGTCCTGCGTTCTGACGTCCCATAACGTGACCTGACCGCAGATCAGCGCCAAGAAAAAATTGCTGTTTGTTTGTCGAGCCATCCCGTTCCCCGTCATCAAATGCGGGCGGTCGGCTAACCGCCCGGTTTCCTCAAATCACTTTGGCGTGATTAGGAGGAAGTGAAATGTCACGAACTTGTCGGGGGGCTCATCAGCCACAGTGAGTTTCACCATACGGGCTCCTTTGCGGATCGCAAGTTATGCCTTTCCGAATTGAAAGACATGCCAACTCTATCCTTGCGTGGAGCTGCTGAGCTATAGGAATCTGTCTGATTTATCTTTAAAATCAATGATTTATTCATTGCATTTTGATATTTTGGACTGCATTCCAAGACGGCTTCCAAGTGCTCAGTTCGTTGTAAGCCAGCCGTGAAACAATAATGAGAACCAATGCTCTTTAGCTTTTTCAGGCCAGTGTCCACATGCTTGTTCCGTTCTTGATCATGCTGCGCGAAGGTATCGAAGCCGCGCTTATCGTCGGCATCGTTGCTGGTTATCTTCATCAGACGGGTCGAGGCGAGTGGATGCCTTACGTTTGGATTGGCATTCTCTTGGCGGCTGCCATGTCGCTGTTCGCGGGCGCAGCCATTCAGCTCGCCAGTGCGGAATTCCCACAGAAAGCGCAGGAACTTTTCGAGGCGATAGTTGGCCTGGTCGCCGTGTGTGTGCTCACGTCCATGGTGTTCTGGATGCGTCGCGTGGCGCGGTCGATCGGCGCATCGCTGCGCGACTCGATCGACACCGCGTTGACCTCTTCACGTAGCCAGGGCGTGGCGTTGGTGGCAATGGTGTTTTTTGCCGTGGCACGCGAAGGGCTGGAATCGGTGTTTTTCCTGTTGGCGACCTTCCAGCAAAGCGAGGGCTACGCAAGTGCCGTTGGCGCCGTTTCGGGATTGGCGCTGGCTGTGCTGGTGGGGTGGGGCATTTACGCGGGTGGCGTGCGCTTGAACCTCAGGCGTTTTTTCAAGTGGACCGGTCTGTTCATCCTTTTTGTAGCCGCCGGGCTCTTTGCAGGGTCGGTGCGCGCACTGCACGAAGCCGGCCTGTGGAATCACTTTCAGACGGTGGTGTTCGATCTCAGCGAACGCCTTCCGGCCGACAGCGCGTTGGGCACTGTTTTCTCCGGTTTGTTTGGCTACAACGACACGCCCACCGTCAGCGAAGTCGTCGCTTATCTAGGATTTCTCTTGATCAGTCTTTTTGTCTTTCTGCGCCCGGCTCCGGTCGCCCGTCCGCTGGTGTCGCAGCCATGATGCGGCCCTCCGAGAATAGGCCGGCCGCACCTGGCAAACGCCTGGGTGTACGACTGGGTCTGGCAGGCGCGTTTGTGTTGCTCTTCGTCGCGGGTGCCGCGTTTTACTTCGCATCCCGGCAAGCGCATCAGGCGCGCCAGGACGACGGTGCCGTTGTTGTTCACGTACGCGCGGATCGCTGTGAACCGAATGCGCTGAGCGTGCCCGCCGGGCGAACGACGTTTCGCATCGTCAATGACTCCAAGCGAGCTGTGGAGTGGGAGATTCTGGATGGTGTGATGGTAATCGAAGAGCGCGAGAACATTGCGCCGGGCTTCAGCCAGACCTTGTCCGCGAACCTGGCGCCGGGACAATATGCCATGACGTGCGGGCTGTTGAGCAACCCGCGCGGGGCGCTGACCGTGACGGCAACTGAAGCCTCGGATGCGGCGCGCAGTGCTCGCCCCAAACTGGTGGATTTCATCGGTGCGCTGGCCGAGTACCGGGTGTATCTGTCCTCACATGCCGATGCGCTGGTCAGCGATACACAGCGCCTGACGCAGGCTGTGGCCGCTGGGGACATGGCTGCGGCACGTCAGGCATACCAGTCGGCGTACGCGCATTATGCGTCCATCGAACCGGCTGCGGGCGCATTCGGTGATCTGGCCACGCGCCTGGACGGGCAGGCTGCCTATTTCGAGCGTCGTGAAACCGATCCCGAGTTCCGGGGTTTCCGCAGGCTTGACGCACTGGTCAGTCAGGCTCAGCCCTCAACGGATCTGGCACGGCTGGCCGATGCGTTGGCGGCTGACGCGCAGGCGCTGCGTGAACGGCTGATGGCCCAAACCCTTCCGCCGGATCGCATGGCGGCAGGGGCGGCCAGAACGGTCCATCAACTGGCCGCAACCAATTTATCGGGCTTGAGCGCAGATACGGCACGAATGCGTGCGCAGGCCGCGCTCGCGGGTGCACGCAAGGTGTTCAGTTTGCTCAAGCCGTTCGTTGACAGACGCGATGCGCAACTTTCGGCATCGATCGAGCAGGGATTCGATCGCGTGACGCAGGCGCCCGCCGGAGCGGCTGCAAGCACGAATGGCACCACCGGCGCTGCTGCACACCCTGGCGCAAACGAGGCGTCGAATGCTGCCGCGTGGCAGTCGTTGGCCGATCAACTTCAACGCGTGGAGGCTGCGCTGGGCTATGCATAAATCCTTTCCTGAATCAGCGTCCTCGCGTGATGCCGTTTCGATGGAACGTCGTCGCATGCTGCGAGGGCTTGGCGCTGCCGGTGGCGTGCTGGTGGGCGCCAGCGCGGCCCAGGCTATGGCGCTGGAGGCTCACCCCGCACCGGTAGATCGCGTTGCGCAGGCGGCTCAGCCCACACCTGGCGCACATGCCAAGCACACCCAGGTAACCGACGCGCCCTCGGGCAATCGTAGTCAGGACGAGTGGCATGCGTGCTTCGGTCCTCATCAGGCGGGCGTGTTGACCCCACGGCCTGCAAGCGGCATGGTCGCCTCGTTCGATGTGCTGGCACAGGATGCGCAAGGTCTGGCCGAACTGTTCAGGACCCTGACCGCACGTATTGCGTTTCTGACCCGCGGCGGCCCTACACCTGAGCTTGCGCCCGGGTTTCCGCCGCCCGACTCCGGCATCCTGGGGCCTGTGGTGCGCCCGGATGCGTTAACAATGACGGTATCGGTGGGCGCGTCGCTATTCGACGAACGTTTTGGCCTGCAGGATCAACGTCCGAAGCACCTGATCAGAATGGTGCGCTTCAAGAATGATGCCCTGGACGCGTCGCTATGCCATGGCGACCTGTTGCTTCAGTTTTGCGCCAACACGCCTGACACCAATATCCACGCCCTGCGCGATGTGCTGAAGAACATGCCTGGCTTACTGGCGTTGCGCTGGAAGCAGGAGGGTAGCGTG
>JBAZPE010000145.1:0-6097 GCA_041648375.1 Burkholderiaceae bacterium
CGTGCTGGACAGCGCCCGGCCTGATGAGCCGGACTGGATGGTCGAGCAGGAACATGTCGTGGTGCAGGCCCACAGTCTGGTGCTGTTGTCGGGCAACCTAATAGAGAATGCGGAGCAACAGGCATGATGCAATACACACACGGACCTCAGGTCCAGCAGGATGGTACGACCCGGTTCACGCTGTGGGCGCCCAATGCCGACAGCGTGGACATCGTGATCGACGATGCCAACGCACAACCCATGACACGCGACCAGGGAGGTTTCTACGCCATCACCCTGCCCGCTGCGCCGGGCACGCTGTATCGCTTTCGCATCGATGGCAAGCTGGACGTGCCCGATCCCGCGTCTCGTCGCCAGGACGACGATGTGCATGACCCCAGCGTGGTCACTGCACAAGACAGCTATCCGTGGCAGAACCCGGACTGGCAAGGGCGCCCCTGGCATGAAACGGTGCTGTACGAACTGCACCCCGGATTGCATGGCGGCTACACCGGCATCGAGGCCCGTTTGCCGGCGCTTGCACAGTTGGGCGTCACAGCCATCGAACTGATGCCGATTGCCGATTTTCCCGGCGCCCGCAACTGGGGCTATGACGGTGTACTGCCTTATGCCCCCGACACGGCCTATGGCACCACCGACGAACTCAAGCACCTGATCGACACCGCGCACGGCCTGGGCATCATGGTGTTCCTGGATGTCGTGTACAACCATTTCGGCCCTGACGGCAATTATCTCTCGGCCTATGCCGCAGACTTTTTCGACGCGTCGGCGCAAACGCCATGGGGTCCGGCTATCGATTTTTCGAAGCCACAGGTGCGCCAATTCTTTTCAGAAAACGCCCTGTACTGGATCAATGAGTTCCGCTTCGACGGGCTGCGCCTGGATGCCGTGCACGCGATTATCGATCAGCAGTGGTTGCCCGAAATGGCCGCGTTCGTGCGTGCCAATGTCGCACCCGGTCGTCAGGTTCACCTGGTTCTGGAAAACGAAGGCAACACGGCCTCACCCTTGACCGCTGGCTTTGACGCCCAGTGGAACGACGATGCCCACCATGTTCTGCATCATCTGCTGACCGACGAAACGCGTGCGTATTATTCGGACTTCTCGGATGACGCCACCGGCAAGCTCGCTCGCGTGCTGGCCGAAGGGTTTGTCTATCAAGGCGACCCTTCCCCCTTTCATGATGGCGAATTGCGTGGCGAAATCAGCGCGCACTTGCCACCCACGGCATTCGTGCTGTTCCTGCAGAATCACGACCAGATCGGTAATCGTGCCTTCGGCGAACGCCTGACCGAACTGCTCGCCGACCGGCCCGACGCCCTGCGTGCAGCGGCCGCCATGCAGTTGCTCTGCCCGCACATCCCCCTGATTTTCATGGGTGAAGAGCGCGGCGTGACCTCCCCTTTTCTGTATTTCACCAGTCACTCCGAACCCGATCTGGTGCGCGCCGTGCGCGATGGCCGACGACGCGAATTCGCCGGTTTCAACGACTTCGCCGACGAGCAGACCCTGGCCAGCATTCCCGATCCCAACGAAGCAGATACCTACGAGCGTTCGCGCGCCGATCTGCCTGATAGCGATCCCGCTGCGGCCCGCTGGCTTGCGTTCTACCGCATGCTGCTGGAGCTGCGCCGTGACCGCATCACGCCGGGCCTGCCGGGCGCGGTCAGCATGGGCGCCGAAGTGTTGGCGCACGGCGCCGTATGCGCACGCTGGCGCCTGGGTAACAACAAGGTGCTCACGCTTTACGTAAACCTGAGTGCCGATGAAGTGGCCTCGGATCGCCTGGCCGACGAGTACGACCCATTGGCCGAAGTGATTTTCGAAAGCGCCCCCGGCGCAGATGCACAACTGCGCGCGGCCCAGTTGCCCGCGCACACTGTCGTCGCACTGCTTAGACACGAGTAACTCATGACGTCAGAATCGCTTCCCCCGCAGGACCTGCGCAAGTTGGCCCAGGCTGCGGGCATTGCCGTGCAGTGGCGTGATGCCCAAGGCCAACCCAAAACGGTATCCAGCGACGTGCTGCTGCCCTTTCTGGCTGCCATGGACTTGCCTGCGCACGACGATGCCCACTTGCGCGATAGCCTGCAGCGCGTGCGCGAACAGCCTGCAGAGGGCCCCTTGCTGATCGGCCGGGCCGAAACCGAGATCACATTGACTGCCCGCCCTGGCGCCTGGACGATCGAATTCGACAATGGTGCGCCACCGGTACAGGGCCAGGCCCAGGCTTGCGGCAGTGAACGCGTGAGCCTCAGGCTGCCCGCTCAGCCAGGCTATCACCGCCTGTTGCTCGGCGACAGGATGTGGCAACTGGCCGTCGCACCGGCCCGGGCGCCATCGATCGACGATATTGCCGGCCGCGCGGGCACGCGTATCTGGGGGCCGGTGGCCCAGCTCTACAGCTTGCGCCGGGATCACGGTGGCGTTGCGGCATGCGCGAACGGCTTTGGCGACTTCGCTGCGCTGGCCGAACTGGCCCAGCGTGCGGCATCGCAGGGTGCCGATGCGCTGGCCATCAGTCCGGTGCATGCCATGTTCGCGGCCAACCCCGGCGCCTATAGCCCCTATGGGCCATCCAGTCGCCTGTTTCTGAACGCCGCATACGCCGACCCTGCCGAACTGTTCGGCCTGCCGGCAGTCAACGAGGCCATCGCCAGCCTGGGCTGCGGCCAAACTGTTCTGGCGCTGGATCGCAGCGACTTCATCGACTGGCCACAGGCCAACCGTGTGCGCTATGCCATCATGCGCCATCTGTTTGACCACGCCTATGCACAAGGCGCACGACCCGGCTGGCATGACGACTTCGAGACATTCATCGCCCAGGGCGGACAGACCTTGCAACGCCACGCACGCTTCGAAGCGCTGCACGCCGAGCATGTGCGCACCACGGGCCAGTTCGATGGCTGGCGCGGCTGGCCATCGGCCTGGCGCGACCCGGACGGCACGGCAGTCGAGCAATTCGCCACCGAGCACGTGCAGGACGTGCGCTTTCACGCCTTCGGACAGTGGCTGGCTGCGCGCGGCCTGGGCGCCGCGCAAGCCACGGCGCGAAGCAGCGGCATGCGCGTGGGGCTGATTGCCGACCTGGCCGTGGGAACCGACCCGGGCGGCAGCCACGCCTGGAGCCGGCAGCGCGATCTGCTGAACGGATTGTCCAGCGGCGCACCACCCGATATTTACAACACGCTGGGCCAAGGCTGGGGGCTGACGGCCTTTTCACCTGCGGCCTTGAAGGCCAATGGCTACAGCGCGTTCATCGAAATGCTGCGTGCGGTGCTGGCGCATGCGGGCGGCATTCGCATCGATCACGTGCTGGGCCTGGCGCGCACCTGGCTGGTGCCCGATGGCAACAAACCTGCCGACGGGGCCTATCTTCAGTTCCCCCTGCAGGACATGCTCAACCTGATCGCGCTGGAAGCCTGGCGCCACCAGGCCATCGTGATTGGCGAGAATCTCGGCACCGTGCCGGATGGTTTCAACGAAACCATCGCCACCGCAGGCATGCTGGGCATGAACGTGCTGCTGTTCGAGCGTGATTACGATGGTGGCGTGCGTCCCGCGCCGTTCGTACCCGCGTCGCGCTGGCCGCGCGACTATCTGGCGACCTCGACCACGCACGATTTGCCCACCCTGGCAGGTTGGTGGGCCGAGCGTGATCTCGGCTGGAAGGTGAAGCTGGATCTGCTGAGTGCCGAACAGTCGGAACACGCGCTGCGTGAGGAACGCCAGGGCGATCGTCGGGCCATGGCAGACGCCCTGGCGACCCTGCCCGGCGATTCCCCGGTTTCGTCGGACGACGCGGTGGCGCCCGTGAACGACATGTTGCGCTGGACCTGCAGTGGTCCCCAGCCCCTGGCGTTGATTCCGCTGGAAGATCTGCTGCATCTGGTCGAACAGCCCAACATTCCGGGCACGATCGATACCCACCCCAACTGGCGGCGCAGATTGCCCGCCACCACAGACACGTTGTTTGACCAACCCGAAACGCGCGCCGCCGTTGCCGCCATCACTTCAGTCCGGAGCCGTTCATGAGCATTCCTCGCGCCACTGCGCGTTTGCAGTTTCATCCCGAGTTCACGCTCGACGATGCCACCCGCCGGGTGCCCTATTACGCTGACCTGGGCATCAGCCACCTGTATGCATCGCCCCTGGCCACGGCGCGCCCGGGCTCTACGCACGGGTATGACGTGATCGACCACACCCAGATCAACCCGGCGCTCGGTGGCGAACCGGCGCTTGCGCGGCTGGTGCAGGCCCTGCGTGCGCACGACATGGGGTTGATTCTGGATATCGTGCCCAATCACATGGCCACCCACGCCGAGAACCGCTGGTGGTGGAGCGTGTGGGAGCATGGCCCCGACAGTCCCTACGCCCACTACTTCGATATCGACTGGAACAGTCGCGACAGCGCGCTGACCGGCAAGATTCTCGCCCCCTTTCTGGGCAAGCCCTATGGGCAGGCGCTGGAAGATGGCGACCTTCGCCTGGACTATGACACCGATCGCGACGCGTTCATCATCCGTGCGCACGACAACCCCTACCCTGTCGCAGCGGGCACGCTGGACGCCGCGTCGCAGTCGACCGAACAGGTGATCGCCGCTCACGACCCGGCAGACATCGAAGGCCGCGCCCGCCTGCACGCGCTGCTTGAGCAGCAGTTCTACCGCCTGGCCTGGTGGCGTTGCGCGCCCGAAGAAATCAACTGGCGCCGCTTCTTCGAAGTCAGTGAGCTGGCCGGTGTGTGCGTGGAACGCGATGACGTGTTCGACGCGGTGCACGCGCTCACGTTCGATCTGTATGCGCGTGGCCTGATCGACGGCGTGCGGGTGGATCACGTCGATGGCGTGGCCGACCCGATCGGCTACTGCGCCAAACTGCGCGAGCGCCTGCAGGCCCTGGCCCCGCAGCGCCCGGGCGAGCTGGCCCACGACGAGCCCTATGTGATCATCGAAAAAATTCTGGCCAACGATGAAACCCTGGACGCGCGCTGGCAGGTGCACGGCACCACGGGTTATGAATTCATGAGCCAGGTCAACGCAGCCCTGCATGATCGCGAGGCTGAAGAGCCCCTCACCGAGCTGTGGAAAACGCTGTCCGGTGAGATGCGCAGCCCTGAGCAGGTGCTGCTGGACGCTCGCGAATTGATGATCGCGCGCCACTTCCCGGTCGAGCGCAACGCAACTGTCGATGCGCTGCATCGCATCGCTCGCGCCGACCTGCACACCCGCGACATGACGCGCGAATCCATCCGGCGCGCCTTGCACGAACTGCTGCGCGTGTTTCCCGTCTACCGCACATACGCCGATGAGCGCGGCCGCGCCAATGAAGACGCCCCGCGCTTTGCTGCCACGCTGGCGCGCGCACACCGCCCGCTGATCGACGAAAGCGATGGTGACGATACGCACGTGCTGCACGCCTTGGATAAATGGTTGGGCGGCGAGCCACCGCAGGACTTTCCGGACGAGCAGCGTGCCTTGCGCCTGCACGCCATCCGTCGCTTTCAGCAACTCACCCCACCGCTGGCCGCCAAATCACTCGAAGACACGACGTTCTATCAGTACGCACGCCTGCTGTCGACCAACGACGTTGGTGGCGAACCTGCCATCTTCGCCGCCTTGCCTGAGGAGTTTCATGCGCAAAATGCGTGGCGTGCCGGGCATCGGCCCAGCACCATGCTCACCACTGCCACGCATGACCACAAACGCGGTGAAGACCTGCGTGCGCGTCTCTCGGTCGTGACGGAAATGCCACAGCGCTGGCGCAACGTGGTGCTGCGCATTCAGTCGCGCGATGCGTTTCTGGAGACCTGGCCATGCGCCCCCAGTGGTCGTGACCGATACGCCTTGTGGCAGACCATCGTGGGCGCCTGGCCACCCGGCCTGGCGCTCACCGACACCGATGGCATCGCCGCCTTTCGCGAACGCCTGGGGCAGTGGCAGGAAAAATCGATTCGCGAGGCCAAGCTTTCCACCAGCTGGATCGTCGCTGACGAAGCGTACGAGAAGGCCTGCAGTGATTATCTCGATCACATCATGGCGGCGGGTCACGACACGCTGACCGAGCTGGCCATGTTCGCACGCGACATCGCACCGGC
>JBAZPE010000146.1:0-6079 GCA_041648375.1 Burkholderiaceae bacterium
GGTTAGTCGATCAAGCGCATTCTCCGCATATTCACATGCTTAGGTAAGCATGTGTCGTCAGCGAATCCCATTGCCTTCTCCTCGGCCCGGCGTGTTGGTATGCTTTTACGTCCTTTTCTGCCAACGCCATGATGTCCGCTGACCGTCCCCTTTCAAGTGCTTGCAACGATCGCGAGCCGGTATACATTCGCCTGCTTGGTCGCGATGATGTGGCGATCTTTCGTGCGCTGCGGATGGCCATGCTGCAAGACACGCCAAGCGCGTTCGGCGCCAGCCCGCAAGACGAAGAGACGTTGAGCGAAGCGGCATGGGCTGCCCGCGTGGGTCCTGATGACAACAGCGCGGTGTTTGGTGCGTTTATCGGCGACCACTTGGTAGGTTCCATAGCCCTGTCGCGTCAGCGCCCGGTCAAAATGCGCCACAAGGCATTGATCTGGGGTGTTTTTGTGAGCTCCCCTGTTCGCGGTCAAGGTCTTGCGCGACGCTTGATGCAGGCCATGATTGCGCACGCCCGCACGCTGCCAGAGGTGCGTCAGGTCACGCTAAGCGTGGCAGCATGGAACACTAAGGCAAGCGAGCTATATCGCAGCATGGGGTTCGTGCAATATGGCCATGAGCCTGAAGCGCTGTGCGTGGATGGCGAATGGTTCGACGAACGCCAGATGGTGCTGCGACTGATTTGAGCGTAATGATTGCCCCGGGTCACGCTGTGATGCGCGATAAATAGCGTCCATCGAGGCAGACACCCTGCGCATCGTGGATACACGTTCCGTGAATGTGTCGTCCAGGACAACATCAGATCAGAACGTGTCGCAATTTCTTGAAATTGAGTACACGTGCCGTTGACGTGTCGTCGGCTGCGACACAAACTGGGCACGTGTCGACAAAATCGAGTTTTTGCATCATGAGCGATTCTCAGTGGGATCCGAGTCAACCTCACAATGCGTTGCCTGCCCTGCCTCCCGCCCATGAGTTGGAAAGCCGCTACGTGATTGCGCATAAGGCCGATTACTACCGCTTGCTGCAGGCCGTGGCCCAGACATCGATATGGACAACGAGCAAAATCGCTGCTATTCGTGGGCTGGCCGAACACACCACAGCCCATGTCCGCGCGCGCCTGCCGAAGATCTACACGCGAGAACTCGTCGACGTGATTTTTGAACAGCCCTATTGCCGGATAGGCAATCTGGTGGACAAAGGCATTGCCCAGCGTCAGGCGTGCCTCACGCTACCTGCACGAACTGGTCGCCTTGGGCGTATTGCGTGAGTTGCCTTCCGGCAAGGAAAAGCTCTTCATCCACCCGAAGTTGATGCAACTGCTCAGTGACGATAGCCAGTAATTCGAACACTACGAGTGATCTGGCGCCAGCAGGGGCGCCGCTTCGCCAAAGCAGCTGATCAGCATCTCGGTAAGCACACGCACCGCGCGCGAAGGGTGACCCGCGGGTCGGATTACGTAAACGCCCGCAGGCGGCGGCGGAAAACCCGTCATCACCGGCACCAGCGCACCGCTGGCCACGTGCGGCTGGGTGAGTCCATCAGGCAGCCACGCGATGCCCAGCCCTGCCACGGCAGCGGACACCAGTGCGCTGCCGTTGTCGGCTTTGAAACGACCCTGTGGTCGGACGGTCACGATTCTTTCGCCATCCAGAAATTGCCACGGTTCGGTGCCCTGCATCAGTGCTTCGTGGTCCAGGAGCTCGTCAGGTACTTTAGGTGAGCCATGCGTGGCGATATAGTCCGGGCTTGCCACCAGCCTGCCGTAGATCGGTCCAACGCGCCGGGCGAGCAAGCTCGAGTCCTCTAGGTAGCCGAATCGGATGGCGCAATCGAAACCCTCGGCGATCAGGTCGACGAAGCGATCGCTGTAAGAGGCATGAATGTGCAGTTGCGGGTGTTGCAGCGCCATTTTCGCGAGCACAGGCGCCAGATGCGTGGGGCCGAACGACAGCGGCACCGCGACCCGCAGGCGGCCGCACAGTTCGCCGGAAGGCGCGATGGCATCCCGCGCAGCAAGGACTTCGCGACACGCGCGCGCAGCGTAATCCCGAAAGGTCGTACCCGCCTCGGTCAGCGCCGCGCCTCGGGTGTTGCGCGAAAGCAGTTGCACGCCAAGCTCGTCTTCCAGGCGAGCCAGGCGTCGGCTGACGATCGACTTGGATACGCCCAGCCTGCGTGCGGCAGCAGAAACACCGCCGGCATCGGCAACTTCCACAAACGTCTCCAGCGATTCGATATCCATCGGGTGTGCTCCTGAGGTCGGCGTGTCCCGCGTTGACCTGCTGATTACTTCGATGCCAGCGGCCGCGTCAGCGGCTCTGGAACGGGTCGCGTCAGCAGCCGGTCCTTGCCCGACATGATGTCGCCCTGCACCTGTTCGCACAGACGGTCAGCGTCGCGCTGGCGAATGTCCTGGGCCGCCTCGTCGACATCGACATCGGCATAACCCAATGCGCGCAGCCCCTCTGCACCCATCACATAAGCTGACTCGACCGTTTCGCGGATCTCGAACTGCACGCCTGCGCGTATCAGTTCCATGGAATGCCCGCGGTCGTAGCTGCGTACCAGCAGTTTGGCCTGTGGAAACTCATGCTGCGCCAGTTCGACAATGTGCATGGCCGCTTTCGGGTCGTTGATGCAGATCATGATGGCATCGGCTTCGGCCGCACCGCAGTTGTGCAGCGTGTCCAGCCGTGCCCCGTCGCCGAAAAAGACCTTGAACCCGTAGCGGGCGGCATCGCGGATGCGATCGGGATCTTTGTCGATGACCGACAGGCGGATGCCTTTGGCAAGCAGGATCTGCGAGGCGATTTGACCGAACCGACCGAAACCGATGAATACGATTCGACCTTTCAGGTCACGGGCCACGTCTACGCCTTCCATGGAGGCTTCCGTGCGCAGCAACCGATCGGCAGCGATCATCAGCAATGGGGTCAGGGCCATGGAGAGGATCACGACGGTGGCGAACAGGGCGTTTTCCCGTGCATCGATCACACCGCCCGACGCGGCCGCCGCGTAGAGCACGAAAGCAAATTCGCCGCCTTGCAGGAACATGGACGTTCGATGCAGCGCCTGGTGGTTGGAGCTGCCCAGCACGCGGGCGACGCCATAGACGACCGCACCTTTGGCCACCATGAAGGCAACCAGCAGGGCCAGCAGCAACGGCCATTCTGCGGCGACGACCGAGAGGTCCAGAGACATGCCGACGGCCAGGAAGAACAAACCCATCAGCAAGCCGCGAAAGGGTTCGATATCGGTCTCGATCTGATGCCGATAGCTGGAGTTCGACAACATGACGCCAGCGATGAAGGCGCCCATGGCCATCGACAGGCCGACAACGTCCATCAATAGTGCCGCGCCCAGCACGACCAGCAGTGCGCCTGCAGTGAGGACCTCCCGTGTGCGGGCCCGCGCCAGCAAGCCAAAGAAAGGATTCAGACACCACCGCGATACCGCCAGCAACGCCACCAGTGCACCGATGGCCAGCAGGATCTCGGGCCAGCCCGACTGACCCTGCGAGAGGGGCGACATGAAGGCGACGATCGCCAGCAAGGGCACGATCATGAGGTCTTCGAACAGCAGAATGGCGACGGATTTTTGTCCTTCTGCACTCGAGATTTCGCCACGGTCCTGAAGGACTGACATGATGACCGCCGTGGAGGACAGGACAAAGCCGGCCCCCGCGATGAACGCGACTTGCGCAGAAAAGCCAAAGATCATCACCCCAGCCAGGGCGAGTGCCGACACGGCAGCGACGACCTGCAGCAAACCCAGCCCGAAGATTTCACCGCGCATGGCCCACAGCTTCGGGGGACGCAGTTCCAGTCCGATCACGAACAGGAACATCACGACGCCAAGTTCTGAGAAATGCAGGATGGACTGGGCATCAGTGAATAAGCCAAGCACCGATGGGCCCACGAGCATGCCGGCAGCGAAATACCCCAGCACCGAACCCAGGCCCAGTCTTCTGAATAAGGGCACCGCAACGACGGCCGCTCCCATCAGGACGACCGCAGGTCCGATCATATGTCCGAGACTGGCTTCTGCCATCGATTTGCCTTTTGCATGATGTGTTGTTCAACGAGGTGCGCAAGCCCGATGTGGGTGATGGAGACTGGCTGGCCGCTTGTGGAAGTGGCGTGCATGACGCCCATGAGCACCATGCCCCTTTGCCTTGCGCACGCGGAGCATATCCGTTCAATGCGTCATCGACTAGCCCCGAATTGTGCATTAGCGCGTTGCATGAAGCGGAACAGTGGTTGGCGCCGCTCCTGTTGGCAAGGTTTGTCGTGAGATGCCGCACGGGGCTGCGGCGACATATTGCTGCACTGGTGTTGCGCTTTCTGCGACACAGTTCTACATAGGCAGACGCTATCGAATGATGCAAGCGACTGCCAGAATCCAACGAGGCATGGCGGCAATTGTCGCTTGTCTCCTTGAACCCAACCGTATTGATAAGGGTGTATTCATGACTTTTCGCAATGGCCTTGCATCGCTTCTTCGACCCGAAGATTCGGTGCTGCTTCTGATCGATCACCAGCCCTACCAGCTGGCGAACCTGAACAGCCACGAGCCACAGATGGTGGTCAACAATACAACAGCGCTGGCGAAGACTGCCAAGGTTTTTGGTGTGCCAACCATTCTGACAAGCGTGCTCGCCGAGCGCGGCGGCCTGATTTTCCCGCAGATTACCGATGTGTTCCCAGGGCAGGAGGTGATTGATCGCACGTTCATCAATACCTGGGAAGATAAAAACGCCGTGGATGCGGTCAAAGCCACCGGTCGCAAGCAGTTGGTCATCGCCGGCCTGTGGACGGAGATTTGCGTGGCGATGCCGGCCATTCAGGCGCTGGGCGAGGGCTGGGATGTCACAGTGATTACCGATGCTTCGGGCGGTGTTTCGGTCGAAGCCCATCAGGTCGCCATTCAGCGCATGATCGCTGCAGGTGCCAACATGATGACGTGGCTGGCGCTGGCAGGCGAGTGGCAACGAGATTGGGCGCGCCTGGATACCGCAGCGGCACTGACTGAGGTGCTCGTACAGCATTGCGGCGGCAGTGGCATCGCTTACCTGTGGGAGCAGCAGCTTCTGAACACGCCAGTGCCCAAGAACGCAGGCTGACAACAGTCTGCCTTGACACTAGCCGGGGCGAGGGCGTATTGCTCTCGCACCGCGGCCGGGCGCTGAAGGCCTCGGGTATCAGCCTCCACACGGGGCCGGGCCGCGCAGCTATAGTGTCTCTTCACACCATGCAGGAGCATCCTTATGATTGAATTGGTCATCGAGCAACGACGTCGCAACCTGGGCGGAAAGCTTGAAGTGGGCCGCGTGCTGCCATTCGCGAAGCATCGCATGGTGGGCCCTTTTGTTTTCTTTGATCACATGGGGCCGCTTGACCTGGAGGCCGGCGTGGATCGTGGCGTGGACGTGCGTCCGCATCCGCACATCGGCTTGTCGACGGTGACGTATCTGTTCTCGGGCGAGGTGATGCATCGCGACAGCCTGGGCTACGAACAGGCGATCCGGCCGCAGGAGGTGAACTGGATGACGGCGGGCAGCGGCATCACGCACAGCGAGCGATTCGAGCGCGCGCGGTTGCAGGGTGATCATCTGCATGGCATCCAGGCCTGGGTGGCGCTGCCGACGGAATTCGAAGAGGTCGCGCCCTCCTTCTCGCATTATTCGGGTGACGATCTGCCGCAGTGGGAAGACGGTGGCGTGACGGGGCAGCTGATCGCGGGCAGTGCCTATGGGCTGACAGCCGGCGCAAAAACGCATTCTCCACAGTTCTATGCGCATCTGGCCATGGAGGCGGGGGCGACAGCGGAGATCCCTGGCGGCTACTCGGAGCGCGCGCTCTACATCGCGACAGGTTCGGTGGAAGTGGGCGGCACCTGCTATGACGCCGGAAAGATGCTGGTGCTGGGCGCAGAGGCTTCCTGTGTACGCGCACTGGAACGCTCGGCCGTGATGGTGCTGGGTGGCGAGCCTGTCGGCCAACGATTCCTTTACTGGAATTTCGTGTCGTCGTCGAAGGACCGCCTTGCGCAGGCAGCGGCCGACTGGCGCGCCGGCAAG
>JBAZPE010000147.1:0-6046 GCA_041648375.1 Burkholderiaceae bacterium
TTCCCACCGGCCACGGCGCAAGGTGGAGGGCAGCACGATATCGCCAAACCGGGTACGAATCAGCCGACTCACCACCACGCCCAAGGCCTCGAACATGCGGCGCACTTCGCGGTTGCGCCCTTCCTGCAGGGTGACGCGATACCAGCGATTGCTGCCTTCGCCACCCAGATACTCGAGCGAACCGAACGCGGCGCGGCCGTCTTCCAGCTCGATACCTTCGACCAGGGATTTGCGCTGCGCCTCGTCCATCTCGCCCAGCACCCGTACGGCGTACTCACGCTCGGTACCATAACGGGGATGCATGATGCGGTTGGCCATTTCACCGGAGGTCGTGAAGATCAGCAGCCCTTCAGTATTCAGATCGAGCCGGCCGACGGACAGCCATTTCCCCGTGCGCAGACGCGGCAGTCGGGAAAACACGGTGGCCCGGCCACCCGGATCGTCATGACTGACGATCTCGCCTGCGGGCTTGTGGTACAGAATGACGCGCGGCGGACGCTGCGTGCTCAACCGGGTGACCGGCTTGCCGTTGACGCGGACCAGATCGTTGGCGCCCACCCGTTGACCGATATGGGCGGGCTCGCCATTGACTGATACGCGCCCGGCGACAATCAACTCTTCCATTTCTCGGCGCGACCCGATACCGGCATCTGCCAGCACCTTGTGCAGCTTGGGCATGAGCGCATCGCTGTTCAGATACTTGTTCAGCCGCTGATCCATGCGTTCGGTGCGCTCGAGATAGGACAGCGCTTCTTGCGCCTCACCCTCGTTTTCGACACCGCTGGGCACCTCGTCAAATGAGGGGACATCCTGCGCATCGAACGCAGTGGGCTTGCCACGACGCTGATTGCGACCGCCCTGGCCTGCCGGACCACGCGCCGCAGGTCCGCGCCGACCCGTGGCGCCACGCTCGGCCTGTCGGCCCGACTCACCCGGACTGCCCTGCGCATCGATCGGCGCACCGTCCTCGCCAGAAGGTTGCGCCGCTTGCGCCTCGGGCCCATCGTTGCGACGCCGACGAAACGGCGTACGAAGCTTGCGACCGCGCCCCCGGTTCTCGTTGGCGCCATGACCTTGTGCGGCCCGGTCGGCATCGTTGCCAGCCTGATCGCCTGAAGAGACCTGTGTGGCCAGCGACGCATCCGGACCGACCGATGTGTGCGACACGTCATTCGATGACCCGGCAGCGTACTGGCCCGCATCGGCGCTCGGCGAATCACGTCGCGCCAGCGACTGATCGCCATCGGAAGATGCCGCGACCGGACGCGTGCGCGACCGCCGCTTGGGCGCAGCCGGTTCCTGGGCAAGATCGCGATCGCCCGCGGGCGCGGCACTGCGGGGCTCGCCCGACGAGACCGACACGACGGACTCGCCTGAGGTGACCGCCAGAGTAGGCTCGCCAGCCGGGGCATCGGCACCGACCGTCGGTTTGCGTGTGGCCACGCGGGGCTTGCGCGCAGGCTTGGTTTCGCCTGCGGACTGGCCCAGGGCGCTCACCTCGGCGCCTTCGCGACCGGAACCCGAAGCCACCCCAGCAGCGTCGATTGCACCACCAGCATCAGCCGACGCGGATGCCTTGGCAACGCGGGGCTTGCGGGGTGCACGCGGTTTTTTCACAACATCGCCTGAGCTGGCGTCGCCGCCAGTCGTCACGGCAACGCCTGACGCGTCCGGTGTTTGATCTTTGGGTTGGGTCACGAACTACTCCGAGTTTGGGTTCCCGCGGCCTGGTCGGAACCGGCCTCGATGTGTTGTTTATTTGAATCCGACGAGCCAGCGACACGATGGGTTTGATCACCATCGGGGACTACGGTCGTATCGGGATCTGCATCGTCCCGCTCATGCGGAGGCGTGCTGTCTGGGTCATTTTTTTCAGGTGGCGCCTGCGGTGCAGGAGCCGGACTTTCGTCTGGCCGGCCGGGCGGCGTCTCAGGCGGCGCAACTGGCGCAGGCGGATCCGCGGGGACGGGTGCCTCGATGTCTGGCGGAATGGAGGGCAAATCGACCTCTGCTCCGCGACCCGGAGGGACAATCTCGTCTGGCGCTGTGGGCACTGTAGCATCGTCAGGCGTAATCGGGCCAGAAACTTCTTCAATGCGACCGACCTGAGGCACGTGATCACCGATCACACGCTCGGTGGCAGCCTGCACCTCCGAAAAGTCCAGACCTGCAATGGTACTCACGGCCTCGGGGGTTTCCAGGGCGGGCAATTCATCCAGAGCTTTCAAACCGAGATCATCCAAAAATTGTCGGGTCGTGCCAAACAGCGCCGGCCGACCGGGGGCATCGCGATGGCCAATCACCTCGATCCAGCCCCGATCTTCAAGTGCCTTGACGATTTGCGACGACACCGTGACACCTCGGATATCCTCGATGTCTCCACGCGTGACGGGCTGGCGCCACGCCACGATGGCCAGTGTTTCAAGCACGGCGCGGGAATACTTGGGCGGCTTCTCAGGATTGAGACGCTCGAGATAGCGCTGCATATCGGGACGGCTCTGAAATCGCCAGCCACTGGCCAGATCCACCAACGCCAGCCCGCGGTCTTCCCAGAAGACCTGAATATCCTGCAGCAGCGCTCGCAGCTTCACGGTGTCGACACTTTCGTCGTCGGCAAAGAGCTTCTTCAATTCGCTCAAGGGCATGGGCTGGGACGCACAAAGCAATGCGGTCTCCAATACCCGAGTGGCCTGACTGTCAGTCATGAATACTTCCTGTGATATAGTCTCGCTCTTCCAGACGCGGGGTGGAGCAGTCTGGCAGCTCGTCGGGCTCATAACCCGAAGGTCGTAGGTTCAAATCCTGCCCCCGCAACCAAGTACCGGGCCAAATACTGCGCCAGGTACCGCGCCAAACAGTGCGCCAAACAGTGCGCCGGATACAGATACCGCGCCAGAGACGGCACTGTCCGCTGCGCCGAACAGCATGCTCGGCACCGCTTGAAACACCCACCCATTGACGATTCCCGCCAGCAGGCGCACTGCCTTGGCTTGCGCCATGCGCAACCGAAGCGACCTGCGCGAGCGCCCGAACGGCACACACACCCACAACATTGACCGGCAGGCGCGGGCTCACCCCGAAACGCGGCAAGCGTGCGGCACTGCGCAGATCAAAAGGGACTGTGGAATCGATGTCAGCACCATGGGTACGGGACGCCTGGCGGAAAAAGTCAGCCAAGCCTGTTGCGTCGGCACACCGACGCAAGATTGTCTACACAATGTAAATCCACACTTCGACGTACGCGACGTCCGATAGCGTCTATCGATGCCGGGAAGCAGAATCTGGGACGTTGCGTTTTTTGCCTGTTGCTCGCGGACCTGGCCTATGCGGGCAGGGGTCAGGCGAGCGACCAATCAGATCTCGAGCGCGCCGGGGGCAGTCTTTGGCTGCGGGGCGGTCAACAACCCTCACACCACCAACAACTCGACTGGCATCCCACTTTCTTATGGATCAGGGACATGGCGCGCCTCGACCTCTTGCGTGTGGCTTTAGTATATCGTCATTCGAAAGACCCTAGCAACAGTAGCACTATCGGCTGCCACCATCGACCATCGACAATGCAGCAAAGGCGGCCTGAATGGCCTGCTGCACGCGGACACGATCCTTCGCATGGACGATGAAGACGAGCTCGCAGCGCGCCGGGTCACTGACGCGCACCGGCAGCTCGACCATCGGATAGCGCACATGGTGCACGGCATGCAAGGCGAACGCCAGCTTCTCGTGTCGAGCACCATGAAAGCGCAAAATACCCTTGACCCGCAACAGCGCGTTTCCGTGATCATCGAGGCAGCCATCCATCACCGACAGAAACTGGCCGCGCGGCCAGGCACCGTCATGCGACACGACAAAGCTGAACACGCCGCCATGCATGCCACCGACCGTCCCTGCGCCACGCCCCCGCAACCAACCGGAAGCATTCGGAGGCGCCTGCACGGCATCAATTTCATCACCGGATGCCTGCAACATCGGGGCAGGTCCAGCATGAGCATGATCCGCAGGGACACGCTCGAACAGGTGGGCAACATCGTCGTCTACGCGAAGGATCGACAAGATCGCGGTGGGATTGATGGCGCCGATGGCGTCGTTCACTTGCCTGATGTGCGACTCGCTCAAGCCCTCGGCCTTGCCTACAACCAGGTGATCCGCAAGCGCGATCTGATTGATGGCCGAACGATGGGATCCCAACTGCGTGGCGATATTCGCCGCATCGACGACGGTCACACAGGTTTCGAACGCATAGCGTTCGGCCAGAAAAAAATCATGGCGAAGCGTAAAGAGAACAGGTGCGACGTCGGCAAGCCCCGATGTCTCGATCAACACGTGATCGACGGGTGCGATCTTGCGCTGCAATGCCTGAAGAAACATGTCGCGCAGGCAGTCGACCAGGCCGCCGCGCACAGTGCAGCACATGCAGCCGCCTGCCAGCAGGACCACATCGTCGCGCACATCCCGAACCAGCGTGTGGTCCACGCCCACTGCACCGAATTCGTTGATGATGACCAAAGCCCGCGCAAAGCGCGGCAACGCAAGCATGCGATTAAGCAGCGTAGTTTTCCCACTACCGAGGAAACCGCTCACCACGGTGACACCGATGCGCGAGTGTGTCACCCCATCTTTGGCTGGAATCATCAGCGTGCCGTCCTGCGGAAAAACGAATGAAGGAAAAAGCCACCCAAAGCAAAAAGCCACCGCGAGGTGGCTTTTGGCGTGTACTGCTGTCGGTAAGGTACTTCTCTTGACGTTTTTGGCTCCCCGAGCTGGGCTCGAACCAGCGACCTGCGGATTAACAGTCCGTCGCTCTACCGACTGAGCTATCGGGGATCCGTCAAGAACGAAACTATAGCACAGCTTTTTACGATGGTGCAAATCGATGCGAGAAAAAAGCAATTTTCCGCGTAAATTTTTTTGCATCCGCAGCGTTTTACAGTTCAAAAATAATCATGCTAGAATCTTGTTCTTGGCCGGTGTAGCTCAGTCGGTAGAGCAGTTCATTCGTAATGAAAAGGTCGAGGGTTCGATTCCTTTCACCGGCACCAATCATCCTAGGGTGATTGACCTGCAGCGATGCAGACAAACCAACGTAAAAACGCCAACCTCGCGGTTGGCTTTTTTACGTCTGTCACCTGTGCGGATCGTTGTGCACGCACGCGCCATGTGCGTCAGATGTTCTCCACGCGAGCGGCCTTGCGCGACAATCCCTTGGGCAACGGAAACGACACACTCTCCTCCAGGCCGGGCATCTTGCGAACCGACACGGCCCCAAGCGCCTTCAGATGCGCAATCACTTCCTGCACCAACACTTCAGGCGCAGACGCGCCGGCGGTAATGCCGATACGCTGACGCCCGACCAGCCAGGAAGGATCGATCGCCTGCGCCCCATCGATCAGATAAGCGGCGGCACCCAAGCGCTCGGCAACCTCGCGCAACCGATTGGAGTTCGAGCTATTGACACTGCCGACCACGAGCACCAGATCGCACTCCGGCGCCATGATCTTTACCGCGTCCTGCCGATTCTGAGTGGCATAGCAAATGTCGCTTTTCTTGGGCTCCACAATCGTAGGAAAGCGTGCTTTCAGCGCATTGGCCACGGTTGCGGCATCATCGACCGACAATGTGGTCTGCGTGACATAGGCGAGATTGTTCGGATCATTCACCTGCAGCAGCGCCACATCTTCTGCGGTCTCCACCAGATACATGCCTCCGTTTTCCGCCTGGCCAAGCGTTCCTTCGACCTCGGGATGCCCCTTGTGTCCAATCATGATCACTTCGCGCCCGGCTTCGCGCATGCGCGCGACTTCGATATGCACCTTGGTTACCAGCGGGCACGTCGCATCGAACACCTGCAACCCGCGAGACTGCGCTTCCGCACGCACTTGTTTGGACACGCCATGCGCAGAGAAGACGACGATGCCACCCGCTGGCGCGTCCTCCAACTCATCAATAAAGATTGCGCCTTTGTTTCGGAGATCGGAAACGACATAACGGTTGTGCACGATCTCGTGCCGAACATAGATGGGCGCACCATGCAGCTCGAGCGCACGCTCGA
>JBAZPE010000148.1:0-5996 GCA_041648375.1 Burkholderiaceae bacterium
AACTTCCCACGACCGCCTGGGCGCGCGTCTCACTGCCTTCCGGGACATGGATTGCCGCGCCTCACGAGGCTGCGACCCTGCGCTGGTGGTGGCTGGCCAACCCTGCACAACATGATCAGGCTGCAGCCCCACTCTCGGGTGTGCTGGCACAGGCCGACCAATCCGAATGGCGCCAGCAGGATGTGGCGCAAGGCCTGCCGTGGATCGAGGCGGGTACGCAAGACCTGTTCATTCCCCAGACGGTGAACCTTGATCTGATCGACGGCGTGAGTTTTACCAAGGGATGCTATCCCGGGCAGGAAATCGTGGCGCGCAGTCATTATCTCGGCAAGGTCAAGCGGCGCATGACGCTCGGTTCGCTGGCCACGCCGACTGGCGATGCATCGATCGCAAATGACGACGCTGCGCTTGCGGGTGTCGACGTGTTCGAGTCGGGTGATATGGGCGAACCCTGTGGCCGCATCATCAACGCAGCCAGCCTCAATGGGGTGACGTCGGTGCTGCTGGAAACCACGCTCACCGCGATGACCCAACCCGAGCTGCGCCTGCGTGCTGGCGACGGGCCCGTCATCGCGCTACGCGCCCTGCCCTACGCCTTGGCGTAACCGGCTTGCCCCACGCCTAGGCGTAACCGGCCTGCCTTACGCCTAGACGTAACCGGCGTGCCGTAAGCCTTGGCGTAACCGGCTTCCCCTAAGCCTGGACCTGAGTGGCCTGCGTTACCCTAGGCGTATCCGCCTTGGCTAGCCGCGCCATTTCAAGGCGCGGCTCCAGCACCCAGATCGGCCAGGGGGTGCGACTGGCCCGGCGGCCATGGGGCTTCAAAAAACTTCGACACCCAGGCTTCATCGGCCTGCGCCAGCGTTGCAGGTTGCCACTTGGGATTTTTATCCTTGTCGATCAGCAAGGCACGGATGCCTTCGGTCACATCGCCATAGGCCAGCGCCGCCAGCACACCCACATACTCCATGCGGAACACATCGGCCAAAGACATCAGCCGTGCACGTCGACCAAATTCAAAAGCCAGACGCGCGGACCCTGGTGCCCCTTTCAGGTAGGTCGCCGCTGCACGCGCGAGCCACGGATCGGAATGGTCGGCCAGAGCGCCGACCGCCTCGCCAATCTTTTGCAGGTCGTCGCCGGCACAGCGTTCGTTGATCAGTGCGGCATGGCGCGAAAGGGGGCCGTCTTCCGGCGTGGGTTCGGCGTGATCCTGCAGAATGCGAGTGAGCGTCGCGTCGTTTGCCACCCGGCTGACAGGCTGATCGGGCGCACCAGAGTCCTGGACGTCGGTACCCTGCACGTCGATGCGACGTGCAGTAGTACCCTCCAGTTCAGTGCCCCGCCCTTCAGTGCGATGCGCATGGGCGCCCTGCGCATCCGGGAGCGCCCAGCGCGCGTCCTGCAGCGACTGCAGAACGGTATCAAACGCCGTATGCGCGAGCATCACATCTGCCCAGCCCACGTTCAGCGCATCGGCGGCGTTGACGGGCGCTGCAGTCAGACCCAGGAAAAGGCCCAGTTTGCCCGGCATGCGACTTAACAGCCAGCTTCCACCGACGTCTGGAAACAGCCCGATGCTGATTTCTGGCATGGCCATGCGTGAGGCTGGCGTGACGACACGATGGCTGGCGCCCATCATCAGCCCCATGCCACCCCCCATGACGATGCCGTGGCCCCAGCACAAGATGGGCTTTGGATAGTGGTGAATCTGATAATCCAGCCGGTATTCGTTCTCGAAAAAGCGGCGTGCCCCCTCGTTGGCCCATGGCTTGCCGCGCGGTGTCGCCGTTGCGCTGGCGTACAACCCGTGCAGGTCGCCGCCTGCGCAAAACGCCTTTTCGCCGGCGGCACACAAGACGACCACCGCCACAGCAGGATCCTGCGCCCAGGCGGTCAATCGGGCGGCCAGCAGATCCACCATCTGGAGCGACAGCCCATTGAGCACGTGCGGCGCGTTCAGTGTGGCGATGCCGATCACCGCCCCATGCTGACCCTGCCGCTCCTCGAACAGGACCGGGTCCTGGGTAGATGTCTGATCACTCATGCTTGGTCTCCTTTTTTTGTTTGTCCTGCCTGGCCTTGTGCTGTGCACGACGACGGCGCGACACCATCGGATCAAAGCTCAAGGGACGGTATATTTCAATGCGATCGCCAGCCTGTACCGCAGCATCCAGCGAGGCCAGGCGGCCATTGACACCCACACCGGCTTCGGCCGCGTCCCAGCCGGGATGGGCCTGGTGAAACCCCGCCCGGGCAAGAACGTCTGCAATCGACAGCGGCCGATCCAGCACAACGCTAGCCTGCCACGATCGGTCGGGCCAGGCGTAACGCACTTCCACCATCGGCCGGACGCAGTCAGTCGCCGTACTTGTCATTGGCGCGCTTGGTAAACGAGTCGATGAAACTGGATGCGATTCGGTTGAAGACAGGCCCCACGATCGTTTCCAGCGCGCGATTGGAGAAGGCGTACTCCAGCACGAACAGCACCTTGCAGGCATGCTCATCGAGCGGCTGGAACGTCCACCGTCCGACCAGTGCGGAAAATGGCCCATCGACAAGTTCAAGATCGATATTCTCGGGATAGCGATGCGTATTGCGGGTGGTGAAGGTCTGGCGCAGGCCGGCAAAACTGATGGTCACCGACGCCTGAATGCCGTGTTCGTCACGCGCGTGAACCTGGGTGCCGCCGCACCAGGGCATGAACTCCGGATACTTTTCGACGTCGGCAACGAGGTCGAACATCTGGGCTGCGGAGTGCGGAACAAGGACGGAACGCTGTACGGTGTGCATCGACGGTCGCAAATGGCTAGAATGGTTCGATTTTAACGGTTCTGCGCCAAGCCATCAGGCAGCGCTTTGCCAGCTGGGACTTCCATGAGCATTATCGAGAATCGCAAAGCCACCCACGACTACTTTATCGAAGAGCGTTTTGAAGCCGGTCTGGTGCTGCAGGGCTGGGAAGTCAAGGCGATCCGCGACTCGCGTGTGCAACTCAAGGAAAGCTACGTCATCGTGCGCGATGGCGAACTGTACATTCTGGGCATGCACGTCAGTCCGCTGGCCACGGCATCCACCCACATTCATCCAGATGCCACGCGCACGCGCAAGCTGCTGCTCAAGGCGGATGAAATCAGCAAGCTGATCGGCAAGGTCGAACAACGCGGCTACACACTGGTGCCGTTGAACCTGCATTACAAGAATGGTCGGGTAAAGCTCGATTTTGCGCTGGGTCGCGGCAAGAAGCTGCACGACAAACGCGACAGCTCGCGTGAACGCGACTGGACCCGCGAAAAAGACCGTCTGATGAAGCACGATACGCGGGCCCCAAAACGCGAAACGGCCTGAGGAAGGCCATTTCGCGATACTTGGCGGCTACTCGGTGCGCTGAATCGAGCACGACGCAAGGTTGCGTCGCATCGAATCAAGTCCGCTTACGCCGTGCCGGTCACCCTAGCGCACGGGAGGCGTGGTGGACTTCACGATGGTCATGGCCGAAGCGATCATGGATCCCATATCGGCCATGTTGCCAGGCAGAATGAGCGTATTGCCTTCCTTGGCCAGGCGCGCAAACGCGTCGACATAGTCTTCGGCAACACGCAGATTGACCGCTTCCATGCCACCGGGCCGTTGCACCGCATCGGCCACCTGGGTGATGGCCTGGGCCGTCGCCTCGGCAATGGCAAGCACGGCTGCGGCCTCACCTTGCGCCTGGTTGATCTGGGCCTGCTTCTCACCTTCCGAACGGGCAATCGCAGCTTCGCGCTCGCCGGTGGCGATGTTGATCTGTTCCTGACGACGCCCTTCCGATGCGGCGATCAGCGCGCGCTTCTCGCGCTCTGCCGTGATCTGTGCCTGCATGGCCCGCAGAATTTCGTTGGGCGGGGTCAAATCCTTGATCTCATAGCGCAGCACCTTCACACCCCAGTTCAGCGCAGCTTCGTCCAGCGATGCCACGATGGTGCTGTTGATGATTTCGCGCTCTTCGAAGGTGCGGTCCAGTTCCATCTTGCCGATCACCGAACGCAGGGTGGTCTGCGCCAGTTGCGTGATGGCTGAAATATAGTTGGAGGACCCGTAGGACGCACGCATCGGATCAGTCACCTGAAAATACAGCACGCCATCGACCTGCAACTGCGTGTTGTCCCGCGTAATACACACCTGGCTGGGCACGTCCAGCGGGATTTCCTTCAACGAATGCTTGTATGCCGTGCGTTCGATGAAGGGAATCACGAATCCCGCACCCGGAGAGAGTACGCGGTCGAACTTGCCAAGCCGTTCGACGACCCAGGCATTTTGCTGTGGCACGATGGCGATCGCCTTGATGACGATCAGCAGAATCAGCGCCAAGACAATGATGAGAACGATGGTGGATACGTCTAGTGTCATTCAGATATTCTCCGGGTGGGTGCCACAGTAAGTTGCGAGCCATGAATCTCCACGATCTCATGAGGGCCCGTCAGACAAGGTTGACCAGTGGCAAGAACCGCCTGCCAGTTGGCGCCACGGTAAGACACACGCGCCGTGTGGTCTTGCGACCACGCCTGCACCTGCACGATCTGCCCGATGTCCAGATTCACATCAGCATTGCGGGCAGAATTGACTTCGCGTTTTTTGAGTACACCTGTGGCCCGCAAGATGGGTAAGCCTGCAAGCGCGGCCAGGCCGGCGATCACGAGCTGCCACTGAAAGCCCACATCGACCATTGCCGCCAGGCCACCGGCCGCCAAGCCGACCGCCACCAACAGCAAATAAAACGTGCCGGTCATGACCTCTCCAATGAGGGCCAATGCCGAAAGTCCGAACCAGATCCACATAACCGGAATACTCCAACGCCTGAGATCAATCTACACATTGTACGGACTTTGTCACCCATCACCCGGCTTGGTCGTCGATGGTTGCGATTGAATGGATCGGGGGCTGCACCATTGCTGGTGCAGCCCCCATGGGTGTCGTAGAACGCACCCAGGCCGGCAATCAAACCGGCCTGGCAACCGCTTACTTGGCGGCCAGACGCTGCCAGGTGTCCACAACCGTGTCGGGGTTCAGGGACATGGACAGAATGCCCTCATCCATGAGCCACTGAGCAAAGTCGGGATGGTCGCTTGGGCCCTGACCGCAGATGCCCACGTACTTGCCTGCCTTCAGGCACGCCTGGATGGCCCGGCGCAGCATGAACTTCACCGCTTCGTCGCGCTCATCGAAGTCAGCTGCCAACAATTCCATGCCGGAATCGCGATCTAGTCCGAGCGTCAATTGCGTCATGTCGTTGGACCCGATCGAGAAGCCGTCGAAGTGCTCGAGGAACTCGTCAGCCAGAATGGCATTGGAAGGCACTTCACACATCATGATGACCTTCAGACCATTCTGCCCACGAGCCAGACCGTTCTTGGCCAGCAGACCGACGGTGCGTTCCGCCTGACTGACGGTACGCACGAAAGGCACCATGATTTCGACGTTGGTCAGACCCATGTCGTCACGCACGCGCTTGAGCGCCTCGCATTCCATGCGGAAGCACTCGGTGAAATCCTCAGATACGTAACGCGACGCGCCGCGGAAGCCCAGCATGGGATTCTCTTCCTCGGGCTCGTAACGCGATCCACCAACCAACTTGCGATACTCGTTCGACTTGAAATCGGACAAGCGCACGATCACCGGTTTGGGATAGAACGCGGCACCGATGGTCGCGATGCCCTCAGCCAGCTTTTCGACAAAGAAGGCACGGGGGCTGGCGTAACCACGCGCAGCCGATTCGACCGCCTGCTTCAGATCGGCGTCGACATTGGGATAGTCGAGCACGGCCTTGGGGTGGATGCCGATGTTGTTGTTGATGATGAACTCGAGGCGGGCCAGACCGACACCCGCGTTGGGTACCTGCGAAAAATCGAAGGCGAGCTGGGGATTGCCCACGTTCATCATGATCTTCACATCCAGCGCAGGCATTTCGCCGCGACGGATTTCTTCCACTTCAGTGTCGATCAGGCCGTCATAGATGC
>JBAZPE010000149.1:0-5983 GCA_041648375.1 Burkholderiaceae bacterium
TTACTTGCCCTTGGGCCAGATCGGCTTGGCCAGCGCCAAGTCCTCCGGGAACACCGTCACAGGCACACCGTCCTGCCACTGAATCACGGTCAGGCTCGCACCCACGCGGTGTCCGGCCTCGTCGAATTTCATTTCGCCGCCGGGGAAGTAAATCGACTTGCCTGCGTCCATCGTGCGTATGGCCTGAGCCACCGACTCCCGATCCGCTTTGCCTGCTTGTTCCAGCGCCGCCTTGATAATCCACATATCGCCATAGGTCGAGATCGCGTTCTGCGTCATCCACGGCTCTTTGTACTCCGTCTTCATGCGCTGGATCAGGCCCTCCTGTCCCTTGGCGCCCCAGTTGGCCACCGCGGACATCACGCCATTGAGCAATTGCGGACTGACCGTGCTCAGCACATCGGGTTCGGCAATCGCGATGCCGAACGAGATCAGCGGCACACGCACGTTCATCTCATTCATTTTCTCCAGAATGAGCTTGGCATCGGAAATCACCGTGGGCAGGAAGAAGATCAGATCGGGGCGACGTGACCGGATCTGCTGAATGAGCGAGGAGGCATCCGAGAGCGGCGGCGTGAAGGTTTCATCGACCACCAGTTTCAGCTTGTACTTGTCCAGCAGCCCTTCCTTCATGGCCTTGACCGACGACAGCGATGCAGCCGTGTTGTCCGTCACGATGGCAACCGTCACCGGCCGCTTGCCTGAAGCCTTTTCGGCCAGGTCAAGGATGGTGGGCAAGGCAATATCGGCTTGCCTGCCTGCCGTGGCCGATGTCTGGAAGACGTACTTGAACCCTCGATTGGTGATCTGGTCGGAATAGGACAGCGTGAGCATCGGCAACTTCGCGCGTTCGGTCACCTCGGTGACGGCCAGCGTGAACGAACTCAGATACGCACCGGTGCCCGCCACCAGGTTCGGGTAATCGGCCACCATGCGCTGCGCTGCGCTCTTGGCCTTCTCGGTGGAATCACCGGAATCAATAACCTCCAGCTTGAGCTTCGCACCACCCAGCGCCTTGATGCCACCGGCCTTGTTGATATCGGCCACCGCCATCTCGGCACCCATTTTCATCACTTGTCCCGGCCGAGCATAAAGACCCGACATGGGCGCGATCAACCCGACCGACACAGGCGCAGGCTCGGCCGCGTGTGCGACCTGCATCGGGCCCAGGCTGGCAGCCAGCCATAGCGCAGCCGGCAATGCGGCACGCATCATTTTGGTTTTCATTGTTGTCTCCTTGAGGTCCGCATGGCGGACGACACTACATGCCAAGATAGGCCCGACGCACACGATCGTCTGCGACCAGGGTTTTATTGCTGCCCTCCAACACTACCCTTCCGGTTTCAAGCACATAACCGTAATCCGCCGACTGCAATGCTTCTGCGACACGCTGCTCCACCAGCAGAATGGTCAGATTGGCATCGGCACGAATGTCCATGAGCCGTTCGAAAATAAAGTCTGCAATCGCAGGCGACAAACCCATTGATGGTTCATCGAGCATCAACAGCTTGGGTGTCGACGCCAAGCCACGCCCAATGGCCACCATCTGCTGCTCCCCCCCGGACAGCGTGCCGGCCAGCTGGCTCGAACGCTGCTTCAGAATCGGAAACCAGTCGTAGATTCGCGCAAGATTGTCGGCCCAATGTTGCTTGCCTGTTTCCGTATAGGCCCCCATTTCGAGGTTTTCCAGCACCGTCATCGACGCGAAGACCTGGCGCCCTTCCGGCACATGCGCAATACCCAGATGCGGTCGTCGATGGGGTGCGACCGCCAGCAGATCCTGGCCCTGGAACGTGATGGCGCCAGAGAATGTGCCGATGGTGCCCGAGATCGTCTTGAACAAGGTGCTCTTGCCCGCACCGTTCGGACCCACCACTGACACGAATTGCCCCGCATCAACCTGCAGCGACAAGTCATGCAGCACCGGCAACGCGCCATACCCTGCCGTGAGTCGTTCAATCCGCAGCATGTTGGGCACTCCATTTTTTTCCAAGATAGGCTTCCACCACCCGCTTGTCGCGGGTAATGGTGTCGGGCTTGCCCACTGTCAGCACTTCCCCATGATCGAGCACCACGAATTCATCGACCAGCCTGACCATGGCCTTCATGGTGTGCTCGATGATGACGATTGTCATCCCCTGCTGCGACAGGCTGCGAATTGCCGCGACCACATCCTCGGATTCGTCGTGACCCAATCCCGCGAGCGTCTCGTCCAGCAGCAGAATATCGGGTTGACCGGCCACTGCGCGCGCCAGCTCCATCAGCCTCAGCTCGCGTGTAGTGAGCGTGGACGCCAGTTGGTGCGCACAATCGGATAATCCCAGGCGTTGCACCGCCTGCGCAGCATAGGCATCGGCCTGCGCGTCGTTCTCCGCTTTGACATACGCGCCCACCTTCACGTTCTGCGCCACGCTCAGGCGCATGAACGGCCGCATGATCTGAAACGTGCGACCCACGCCCAGCGCGCACAGCACGTGCGGCTTGCGGCCAGCCATATCGTTGCCCTTGATGATCACCTGGCCCTGGTCAGGTTTGAGAAACCCGTTGAGCAGATTGAACAGTGTGGTCTTGCCCGCCCCATTGGGCCCGATGATGCCCAGGATCATGCCGCGTCGCACGCTAAAGCTCACGTCATGCACCGCCTTCAGGCCACCGAAGCGCTTGGAGATATTGCGCACGTCCATGACGACATCGGTGGAAAGATCGCGAGGCGGTGGAGCTGTAGCCGTAGCGGCAGGGGTGGCAGGGGTGGCAGTGGGTGCCGTCAGTGGTGGCTCGGGCGATCGAGTCAGGGGCGAGCTTGTACTTGCCAAAGGTGGCGGGATGATGAGCGAGGCATCAGGCACCGAATTGTCGGCAAGCTTGTCCACAGCAGACGGGACCATCGAGCGCCGCGCTCTGAAGCGATCGCGCACCTTCCAGTAAATGCCTTCTGGTGCCAGCAGGATGACCGTGATGATGGCAATGCCAAGAATCACACCCTGAATACCCGGATAGGTACTACCCAACTCCGCATGCAGAATCTCACCCAACGGAATCAAGATGGCGGCGCCGATAATGGGTCCCCACACGGTGCCGACGCCACCGAACATGGATACCGTCAGCGCCTGCGCCGACACCAGCATCCCGAACACCGAGGACGGCGTCACCACCAGCAGGACGACGGAGTAGAACGCACCAGTTGCGCCCGCAATTGCCCCGCTAAGCGCGATCGCCTTCAGCTTCCAGCGCAAGGTGTCGATCCCCGCGGCTTCGGCTGCGGCTTCATTCTGCTTGATGGCAATGAGCGCCATACCGAAGCGTGACCGTTCGATATAGCGCGTCAGCTGCACGAACAGCAGCAGCATGCCGAGCGCAATCGCGGTGTAAGCGCGCGGATCCGAGAACTGCATGTACCACGCAGCATCTACGCGCTTCATCGGGAAGGTCACTTCCTGCAGACCCAGCCACTCTGCCACATAGAGCAACGCCAGCGGATAGGCCAGCATGGAAAGCGCGAAGTAATGCCCTCGCAATCGAAAGGTGGGCAACCCCACCAGCAGACCTGCCGCTGCCCCGATCAACCCCGACACGGGGATCATGATCCATGGCGAGATATTCAGGTGGATTTGCGCCAGCACGGTCGCATAGGCACCCAGCCCGAAAAAAGCAGCATGACCGAAAGACACCAACCCCGTATAACCACTGAGCATGTTCCACGACAGACCAAAGCAGGCCCACACCAGCACCAGCGTAAAAATCAGTTGGTGATACGCGTTATCTACGCTGAGCGCCACACCAAAATAAATGGCAGCGACCAGCAGCATGACGAAGGAGGAAGGAAGTCGTTTCATCATGTGCGCTCCGATACGCGACCGAACAACCCTTGCGGACGCAGCGTGACGATCAACAAAAAGAAAACGAAAATCGCGGCGTTCTGCAATTGAGTGGGCAGCACCAGGCTGGCGAGTTGCTGCACTAACCCGATCGTCATGCCTCCCCAGAACGCACCCAGGATGCTGCCTATGCCACCGAGCACCACACCGGCATACATAATGATGACGAACTCCAGACCGACAAAGGGATGAAACGGGTAGTTCGTGGCCAGCAGCCCCCCGGCCAGCGCCGTGATGCACGTGCCCAGCGCGAAGGCAATCCGATAAGCGCGCGTCACATCAATGCCCATATAGGACGAGGCCACGGGGTTGTCGGCCGCTGCACGCAGCGATTTACCCAGGCGTGTGCGCCCGATAAGCACAGCCAGCAGACCGATGATGGCCAGCGAAATCAGCGCAGAAATGCCCCGCCCCTTGTTCACAAAAATGCTCAGCACATCACCCCACATGGGCCCGAGCTCCCAGGCACTGCTGGACAGGGGTGTGCGTATGGACACAAGCTGCGGGCCGAACAGCATCATGCTGCCGTTCTGCAATACCAGCGCAATGCCCAATGTCAGAATGAGTTGCGCGTAATGCCCTTCGCCATCGAGTGCCGCCGTTCGGCTGCCCGTCACACGGGAGATGAGAAAGTAATGCACCAGATATCCGACGACGAACATCACCGGCACCGATATCAGAATCGCGAGATAGGGCCCGAACTGGCTGCCTACAAAAGTCTGCACACCCAGGCCGATGAAGATGTAGTAGGTAACATACATCCCCAACATCATGAAATCGCCCTGCGCAAAGTTGATGACGCGCATGATCCCGAAAATGATGGCCAGGCCCACACACATCAGGCCGTACAACGCGCCCACCAGCAGGCCCGCAACGAGCGCCTGCAGGAAGGCCTCGGTCAGTATCTGAAATTCCGTCATGACGGCGTCCGTCCTAAAGTGTTGTCGCCCGAGGGATCGGGCAATGCGCACAAACACGCCAGTTCGCCGGCATCCGGCGCGTGTTCCAACTCACTCACGAAATCTTCGATACGACTTGCCGCGGACTGACCCAACACGGCGCACGCAGCAGCACGAAAGCGTGCCCGAATCAGCGCATCATCGGCCGGCACCACGTCGTCCAGCGCACTGGACAAGCGCGTACCATCATCCAGCACCACGGTCACTCGCGCACCCTGACGCGCTGGAAACGCAGCGGTATAGGCTTCGTCAGCCACCAGGGTCGTCGCCGACATCAACCGCGTAATCTCTGCGTCGTGCAGCGCGGCATAGTTCGCCTCGGCCACCTCGCCGCGTGCGAGCGTTGCTGCCACGCCGAACGCAATACTCATCTTGGCCTGCAATGCACGATCGAACGGTCCGCTGGCATTGCACCCTGGATAGGCCACTGCGGCGGCGGTAGTCTCCACACGAATCGACGCCACCGCCCTGCCCGCCAATTGCTTGGCAACGATCAGCGCGGCCTGGCAGGGCGATTGCGCAAAATTGCACGCCGGTACGGCCTTGTTGAACACCGACATGATTTCGGGACGATCACCCTGAAACAGGGTCGGCTCTTTCTGCAGGGGCGTGCGCGCATAGGCGGCAAAGAATCCCGCCTCGCCTTCCAGAATCGACGACGAGCCCGTCGCACCCTGGCGAGCCAGGCTCAGGCAGGTCAGCGCGTTGCGCACCGCAAAGCCCGGATGGAAATACATGTCGCTGGCACCCGTGTGCGGCCACTGATTCAAGCCCGCGCAGCAATTGCCCGCCAGGCCGAACGCATGGACCGCAGTGGGCACATCCAAATCTGCGATACGGGCGCCGGCAGCCACTGCCGCAAACGGGCCGATCAGGCCCGTGGGGCGAAACAGACGGGCAAGCGACTCGGTGATGACCGCACGACCGATCTGTGCCCCGGTTTCGTATCCCACGATGGCTGCCACCAGCAACGTGCGGCCCGACACGCGATGCGTTTCAGCCAGCGCCAGCACGGTCGGCCAGACCACGACACCCAGGTGCGTCACGCTGCCCGCATGCATGTCTTCGCGAACCAGGCCGTGTCCGGCCACGGCATTGGCAAAGGCCGCATCGCCTGACGCATAGCGACCTGCTCGGCCTATGATGTGC
>JBAZPE010000150.1:0-5941 GCA_041648375.1 Burkholderiaceae bacterium
CCACATCCAGCAGTTGCTGGGAGAAACGTGGAAACTCGGCATCCATCTTCATCTGGATGCGCGCGGTCAGGAAACTGAATCCCTCCATCAGGCGTTCGACATAGGGGTCGGCCACCTCGATGCCCGACATGCCCAACCGCCCGGCGACCTTCGGATAGTCCTGCGCGAACTCGGCACCCAGCTCGCGCAGGTAGCCCAATTCCCGGTTGTAGTAATCCAGCAGGCGAGCGTCCATTACAGCCCCTCCTCTCTGGGTGCACCAGCCAGCAAAGCGGGCGCGGCGTTGCGATGACCCGCCTGAAGGGCCTGGGCATCGCGCAAATCCATATGGCCGCTCTCCAGATCGATATCGGTGCGAAACAGGAACGCCTGGGAAAACGGCACACACCACAACATGCCTCGGATCTCCAGGCTCAGCACGTTGTAGTGCTCCAGCGCATCGGCCATCGCGATACAGGCGACTTCCACGCTGCCCGGCAGAATCCGGGGCTCGAAGCGAATGATGGCTTCGCGAATGGCGCTTTCCACATCGGCCCAGTCGATGTCGGACATGCGCTGGCCTGCACGCACCCCGAAATTCAGTGCCGAGGCCTGCACCTGATTCAGGCTGTCCAAGGCGCTGGTGCTTTCCAGATTCACCGTGTTGAGCAGCCAGCGTAAATCCCGCAGCACCGCGGCGCGCAATTGGTCGCGCGAGATGATGCCGGCGTCGGCCGACTCGCTGCGTTGCTGGGGTGCGTCATCGACCAGGCGGTCAAGCAAGGCAGGCTGCAGACGGTCACGCATGGTGGCGCGCCGCTGGCCGGCAAGGCGCTGCGCCCGCCGCAGCGACTGCGCGTCGGGCGCATCCTGGTGATCGAGGCTGGACGCCGTATGTGGCGTCATCGGTGTATCAATCATCCGATCCATCGAATGCATCGAACTGTATGAGTCGCACATCCAGCATGGCGTGCTCGGCGGTGTCGCTGAGCAGCATGCGCTGCCCCACACCGATGTAATGATCGTCACCGCGATCCAGCCAGGACGTGCGCCGGCCCAGATACAGCGCATCATCACGATCGATCTGCTCGTCGGTGGCAAACGGATAGCGCGCCGGCATCAAACCCGCACACGAAGAACCATCGCGCAGCGCAAGCACCACCGGGCTCCACAGCAGATCAGTCAGTCCCGCAGGACGCGACTGTCGCCACGACGCGATGGACTCCAGCGGCAACCACATATAGCGCCCCTGCACGATCAGTTCGCATACGGGGCCCAGGCGGTCATCGCCATCGCACAGCCAGGCGAAGGCGCTGCGTGTCTCACGCTCGTCCTCGACGTAGCCACTGCACCCCCGCGCATCCTCACGCGCACGGTCACGCAGGGCCTGCGCCTCGTGCGCCTCGCCGCGGGCGTCGCATTGCAGCGCCTGCGCCAGTCCCACCAGCCACGCGGGGCTGTCGGGCGCCAGCGTCAGTGCACGTTCGCCCTCGAAAATGGCCTGTCTTTCGATTTCGGCTTCGATGGCCGCCCGATGGGCCGCCAGCGAAGATGGGGCGTCACCCAGCAACTGCTGCGTGACGCCGACCTGCTCCCACGCCCGTTTCCAATCGCCCTGAATGGCCAGCCACTGCCACAGCCGGTTGCGTGCACCCAGATCGCCCGGATGCTGGCGCACATCGGCGCGCGCCTCGTCGAGTTGCTCGGCAACGCTGCGGTGGGTGGGCTGAACAGACGGATCGATCATGGGCATGGTCCTCAAGCTTCCTTGTTCTGCTTGATATCCCAGGACACCAGGCTCTCGGCACCCTTGCTGCCCTGGTTGCTTTGCTCCCAGTACTGCTGCTTGACCTTGCCTGCCTGAAACGCGTAGTTCACCAGCACGCGCTCGCTTTCCTGGTCGCACGACAATTGAACCGACGTCACCAGGACTTCTTCCAGCGTGATCTTGGAATATTCGATCTGCTCGCCACCGGCCTTGCACACGGACACCTCGACCTTGCTCAGGTGCTTGCCGCTGGCGCAATGCTTCATGACTGCTGGCGATGCCTTGTCGATGCGTGCGATCACGTGCAGGTCGTTGAAGCTGGCCTTGCCTGTTCCACCCCCACCGCCCGAGCCCATGTTGCCCGGCTGGGTGGCGCCCCACGAAAAGGACACGATGTCGGTCCAGTCCTTGTGGTTCGCATCCTTGGATTCGCCATTGGCGCCTTCGATCTTCATGAACATATCAACAGCCACGGTTGTTCTCCTGTGTATCAACCATTGGAAAAACGAGAATCCAGTCAGCCTTCGTTCTGTTTGAGCGAGGGCAACTTGGACACCAGACGCAACGACACCGTCAGCCCTTCGAGCTGGTAGTGCGGTCGCAGAAAGAATTTGGCCGCGTAGTAACCGGGGTTATCCTCGATTTCCTCGACCTGGACCTCGGCCGCAGCCAACGGCTTGCGCGCCTTGGTTTCCTGTGAAGAATTGGCCGGATCACCATCGACGTAATTCATGATCCAGCTGTTGAGCCAGCGCTCCATATCGTCACGCTCGCGAAACGAACCGATCTTGTCGCGCACGATGCACTTCAGGTAGTGCGCAAAGCGGCAGCAGGCGAACAGATAGGGCAATCGGGCCGCCAGGCGCGCGTTTGCGGTGGCATCGACGTCGTAATACTCGTGCGGGCGCTGCAGCGATTGCGCACCAATGAACGCCGCAAAATCGGAATTCTTTCGGTGCACCAGCGGCATGAAGCCATTCTTGGCAAGCTCGGCTTCACGTCGGTCACTGATCGCGATTTCGGTCGGGCACTTGATGTCCACACCACCGTCATCGGTGGGGAACGTGTGGCAAGGCAGATTGGCCACCGCACCGCCGGATTCCACCCCCCGAATAGAGGTGCACCAGCCATAGCTCTTGAACGAGCGGTTGATGTTCACAGCCATCGCATAGGCCGAGTTGGCCCAGGTGTAGCGATCGTGGTTGGCGCCCTCGGTCTCCTCTTCGAAATCGAATTCGTCCACCGGATTGGTGCGCGCCCCGTAAGGCAGACGTGCCAGAAAACGCGGCATCGCCAGACCCACATACCGGGAATCCTCCGACTCGCGCAGACTGCGCCAGCCGGCGTATTCGGTGTTGGTAAAGATCTTGGTCAGGTCACGCGGATTGGCCAGTTCCTGCCACGATTCCATCTGCATGACCGACGGTGACACCCCGCTGATGAACGGGCTGTGCGCCGCGGCGGAAATGCGTGAGATCTCGCCCAGCAGTTCCACATCAGGCGGGCTGTGGTCGAAGTGATAGTCGCCCACCAGGCATCCCATGGGTTCGCCACCAAACTGGCCATACTCTTCTTCGTAGACTTTCTTGAAGATCGGGCTTTGATCCCAGCCCACCCCCTTGTAGCGCTTCAGGGTGCGGCCAAGCTCTTTCTTGGACAGACACATCACCCGGATCTTGAGCAATTCGTCGGTCTCGGTGTTGTTGACCAGGTAATGCAGCCCGCGCCACGCGCCTTCGATCTGCTGGAAATCGGCATGGTGCAGGATCAGGTTGATCTGTTCGGACAGCTTGCGATCGATCTCCGCAATGACGGCCTGAATGGTCTGATAGGCATCGGACGAAATCGTCACGGCGCTTTCCAGTGCCTGGTGCGCCAGCGTCTTGACCGCGTTTTCGACGGCGGCATGGGCCTGGTCCGTCTTGGGGCGGAACTCCTTCTTCAGCAGGGCCGAAAACGCGTCCTGCTCGATCGTCTCGACCGTTTTTTGCTGTGATGAAAGCGGGGAAGTCATGTGAACGTTCCTTATTCGGATTTGCCGCCAGGCGCGGTGGCGGAAGCATCGGCGTCGGTCGCGGCGCCACCTGGGCCCGTCGCATCCGCTTCGGGCAGGCGGGGCGCACTGGCCAGGCTGCCCAGCAGTGCCGGGTCCTGCAGCACCTTGCTGATGAGCTCCTCTGCGCCGGTCTTGCCATCCATGTAGGTCAGCAGATTGGCTAGTTGCGTGCGCGCCTGCAGCAGGCTGTCCAGCGCCTCGACCTTGCGTGCCACGGTCGCCGGCGAGAAGTCGTCCATGCTCTCGAACTCGATATCCACGCTCAAATTGCCCTCGCCCGTCAGGCTATTCGGGACGACGAACGCCACGCGCGGACGAATCGACTTCATGCGGTCATCGAAATTGTCGATGTCGATTTCCATGAACTTGCGCTCGGCCACATCGGGCAGTGCGTCAGCCGACTTGCCGGCCAGATCGGCCATGACGCCCATGACAAAGGGCAACTGGATCTTGCGCTCGGCGCCGTAGATCTCCACGTCATATTCAATCTGAACGCGCGGTGCGCGATTGCGGGCAATGAACTTCTGCCCGCTGCTGCCAAGTTTGCTGATCGCCATGAGAGGCTCCGTGAGTGAGTGTTGTTGTTGGGCGGTGTGCCTGCTGGTCGGTCGACGGCGGGTCAGGTGTCGGGAGGCGGATGACGGGGCATGAACGTTTCGACGTCGCCCAACCCCTGCGGGGCGAGATTTTTGATGATGTCGTAGAACCCCAGCGGAATAAGCTGTTGAATCCGCCGGATCAGCATGGGCGCCGGGTGGCTCGGTTCGTTCACTTCGAAATAGCGACAGACCTTCTCCAGCATGGCGGTGGCATCGGCGCGGCTCACGATCTCGGCATCACGCCAGGCATCGACCTGGCGCAACGCGCCCGCGGCATCGACCATCGCGGCGGGCGGCGCCCCACCCGCTTTGGCTACGTCGGGCAAGCCCGACGCGGCGCGAGAAACCTCCACAGCCGGTTCGGCGACCGGTCGTGTGTCGTCGTGGGCGGGTGTCGACAAGGCCAGCGCATGCACCACCGTGTCCAGACTGCGCTGCAGGGCTGCGACGTCCGGCGTCCAGGCGTCGCCTAAATGTTGGATGACGGTCTGTTTGATCCGTGTCAGCGCATCGCGCGCCGTCGGCAAGGCCGTGACCGCAGGCTCGTTCAGCACATAGGCAGACTGAAGATCCTCCACCAGGCGCGTGCGTCCACCCGGATAGTCGATGGCGGCCTGGCCGCGAGCAGTGTCCAGCACGGCTTCGACGTCGCGCAGTCGTGCCACGCCGTACTCGTTTTTGATCAGCACGGCGTCGCGCACGCTGCGGGCGGCGCCAGCGGGGTCGCCAAGCGCCGACAGGGCGTTCATGCGTGGCAGTGGATCGTGATCGCCATCCATATCCAGACGGGGATGGATATCGTCCCAGTGCTCGTCGACCGCTTGCGCGAGCGTCTGCAGAACTTCGGCATAACGTGCGAGACCATACTGCTCGGCACAGGCCTGCGCCTGATAGACCAGAACGCGAATATCCAGGGTGCGCTCACCCAGACCGATGGCGAGCTTCTCCACCTGCCGCCAGTCGGGCGCTTCCGCCGGAATGATGGTCGTGCCGAATTGCTGTTCACGCTTTCCCAGCGCAGCGTGCTGCAAAGAAAGGAAAGACGCGTCGTACTCAAGATCCTCGCCGCAGGCGTGAATAACTGCGTCACGCTCAAGCAAGGTTGAAGATGCATGAGGCATAGATTCGGTTTCTCGAAATGGTTGTCTGCCGAAAATTTCGGCACAAGCACAAGCATCGAACGAACCCGACAAATTCTATGCAGTTAATAAGACAGCATTCAACCTTATTAACAAATTCTTTTTGTTTTTAAGAACTTATATTATTAACTAACGATTCAATAACGTCTCATCACGAGTCGAAATATATTTCACCAATGAGGAGAATCGATATCAAATTTTATTCTCGTAATTATGGCCTGATTAACCGTACGTTTCGCTGAACGAAATGCATAAAAGTTAATGTTCAAGAGTGGGCGGCATCTCGTTGAAATTAAAAGAGTTCACCCGAAGCGCGCAGCAAAGGTTGTACCGATGGCACCTGTTCAGGTTTCAACCCGAGTCGATCATGGGCATCTGAACTTGCGCATTGCAGCATAAG
>JBAZPE010000151.1:0-5932 GCA_041648375.1 Burkholderiaceae bacterium
GCGAGATGGATCTGGATGCCATCAACCGCCTGCTGAGGCTGCCCCGCGAGCGCTGAGGGCACCTTCAGGTGCTGGCGGTGCGTCTCAGCTTGCGGCCATCGCCTTAGCGGCTGAAATCCCGAATCTTGCGCAACAATGCAGTCGTAGACCGTTCATGACGAAACGCGATCGCCACGGCCTTGCCGCCCCATTGCTTGACGGCCGCCGTCTCCGGCAGCGTTTCCATATCGTAGTCGCCGCCCTTGACGATGATGTCCGGGCGCAGCGCTTCGATCAGTGCCTGCGGTGTATCTTCATCGAATTCGGTGACCGCGGTCACGCTGGCCAGCGCGGCCAGCATGGCAGCGCGATCCGCCGTCGTGTTCAGTGGGCGATCATCGCCTTTGCCCAGACGGCGCACCGAAGCATCGGTATTGACCGCGACAATCAGCGTGCCACCCAGCTGAGCAGCCTCGTCGAGGTAGCTCACGTGCCCGCGATGCAGGATGTCAAAGACGCCGTTGGTAAACACCACCGGGCGGGCAAACGCCCCCGCCTGCGCGCGCTGCACGCAGGCATCGCGCGTCAGCATCTTCGCCTCGAACGACACGCTCATCAGGCACCCTGACCAATGATCAACGCGGGATCAGAGCCCGTGGTGTTCGCCAGCTTGGTCGCCATTTCCTTGCGGAACTTGCTCAGGTCCTTCACCGTAGCGAAGCTGTGATCCATCAGTGTGGACAGCTTGTTCAGAATGTTGGTGGCGACCTTGTTTTCATAGGTGGCATCAAAGCGAATCTGATTGTTCAGCCAGTGCTCCAGCCATTCCGGCTCCGGCATCCGTGATTGCACGGTGTTCAGCGTAGGCTCCGATTTGCTCACGGCGATCGTGGTCGGATGCAGCGGCTGAGAGGTGCGCGAGGTCGACGTCATCAACACGCCGACCTTGGAAAACGCCAGGCGCGCTTTCTGGCTGATCTCTTCGCCCCGATCGACGAGCGCGCGGCGCATGTACTGCTGATAGGCACCGGCGTGGCGCGATTCGTCGCGCGACAGGACCTTGTAGATGTACTTGATGACAGGTTCGGTGTGCCACTCGGCCGCGCGCGTGTACCAGTGGGTCAGCCGGATCTCGCCGCAGAAATGCAGCATCAGCGTTTCCAGTTCCGGCGCTGGGTCGAAGTCGAAGCGGATCTTGTGCAACTCTTCTTCGGTGGGCACCATCTCCGGGCGAAACCGACGCAGGTATTCCATCATCACCAGCGAGTGCTTCTGTTCTTCGAAGAACCAGACGGACATGAACGCGCTGAAGTCGCTATCGCCCCGGTTGTCGCGCAAGAACATCTCCACTGCAGGCAAAGCCGCCCACTCGGTAATGGCGTTCATTTTGATGGTGTGCGCCTGCTCGTCGGAGAGCTTGCTGGCATCGAAGTCGTCCCAGGGAATATCGGTTCCCATGTTCCAACGCACCTTTTCCATCTGTTTGAAAAGTTCCGGATAAAGCATCAATACACCCCTATCTAAATTTCTGCATGTCCGCGCCTGCCGGCGCCCGGGATATGACGGTGATGGACATGCGACAGTGCCGCGCCCCGTACGCTACACATCGGTTTATTCGTTCAGCCGGGCCTCACCATAGGTGATGCAGATGCCCGTCTGATGACAGCGTGCAATTCGGGCACCCCAGACTTCGGGGGGCCCGGACCAAATTTACCCGCATGCGCAATGCCTGGTGACCCGCACGCCCGCCCGCAGCACCCTGCACGCCGGCTCCTGGTCTACCAGGACGCCTCCCGCTAACGAACAATGGCCCAAACGGCTGCAGCAATGGCAATGGCCAGCACCGCCGTCAGGGCCGCCAATAGGCGGTTGCTCTGCTCCTGGGCCCGGCGCAACCGGACCATTTCGTCAAGTAAGACAGGCTGGACATTGGGTCGGTTCAAATTATCGTGAATCAAACGCGGTAATTCGGGCAACATCTGCGCCCAATGCACCGCTTCCTTGCGCAACTTCGTTTTCAGCCCCGGCAACCCCATGCGCTCGTGCATCCAGCGCTCTAGGTAAGGTTTGGCCGTTTTCCAAAGGTCCAGATTGGGATCCAGATCCCGCCCCATGCCTTCGATATTGAGAAGCGTTTTCTGTAAGAGTACCAGTTGAGGCTGAATCTCGACATTGAAGCGGCGTGAGGTCTGGAACAGGCGAAGCAGCACCTGGCCCAGCGAAATCTCTGACAGCGGTCGATCGAAGTACGGTTCACAGACTGCCCTGACCGCCCCTTCGAGTTCCTCTTCGCGCGTGTCGGCCGGCACCCAGCCCGATTCGATGTGAAGCTGGGCCACCCGACGGTAGTCACGATGGAAAAACGCCAGAAAGTTCTGAGCCAGATAGTTCTTGTCAAACTCCGAGAGCGACCCGACGATGCCGAAATCCAGGGCGACGTATAAGCCGAATGTTTCGGGACGGTCGGAGATGTAAATGTTACCGGGATGCATGTCGGCATGAAAAAAACCGTCGGCAAACACTTGGGTGAAAAAGATCTCTACCCCGCTGCGCGCCACTTTCGGCAAATCGATACCGGCGGCCGTCAGCCTCTCGGTCTGACTGATCGGGATGCCGGACATGCGCTGCATGGTGAACACGGTCTTGGCCGTGTATTCCCAGACGACTTCGGGCACCAGCAGGATATTGCCTCGCCCGGATTCAGGCCCGAAGTTACGCCCCAACTGGCTGCAGTTGGAGGCTTCGCGCACCAGATCGAGTTCATCATGCAGATACTTGTCGAACTCGGCCACCACTTCACGCGGCTTGAGGCGTCGACCGTCCGGGCCTAGACGCTCGATCACACCGGCCACCAGACGCAGCAGGGAAAGGTCTTTTTCGATCACATTGAGCATGCCGGGGCGTAGCACCTTCACGGCCACCTCACGCCCGTCGTGCAACACGGCGAAGTGAACCTGGGCGATCGAGGCCGATGCAATCGGGTCAACATCAAATTGCGCGAACAGCTGTGCCGGAGGTGCACCCAGCGCCTGCTGGATGCAGGCCGCCGCTTGCTCGGAAGGAAACGGCGGCACCCGATCCTGCAAGAGCGCCAATTCGTTGGCCACATCCAGCGGGATGAGGTCGCGACGCGTGGACATCACCTGGCCGAACTTCACGAAGACGGGCCCGAGTGACTCGAGTGCCTGGCGCAACCTGACACCGCGTGGCGAGCGGGGCGCACGCCCCAGACGCACCACGCGCAGTAGGAAGAACGCAACAGGATGCGAAATACCCGAGAGCACGAGTTCATCGAGCCTGAAACGCAGGCATACCCAGATAATGCGGATCAAACGCAGGAGAGTCAGCATATCAAGGCCGGTCGGTGCGCAGAGAGAGGCGCTTTATTCGGGCATCGAGCGCGTCCAGCGCTTCGTTGGTGCGAGCCAGCCGGTCGCGGTGTTCGTCGAATATGGGTCTGCCCACAAGCACCCGGCGTTCCTCCGAAAGATATTCAGCCACGTTGGCCCCCAGGCGCTGACCAGTCGTGCGCGCCCCTGTTGCCATGGCGCGGGCGGCCTGCATCAGACGTGTGGCGGGCACATCACCGATCTTTGTAGCCAACTCATCTTCGAGGTCCCAGCGCAGATGGCGTGCCAGTTCACCGACGACCTGCGCCAGCCCGGCATCGCCGGAAATATGGGTGATGTCCATGATCGCCTCGCCATCGGGCGATTGGCGCAAGGACAGCAGCCCCGCCAGGCTCAGTTTCTCAGGCGCGAGCGTGACAGTCACATCAGGGACGATGGCCGAATCGGCCACCACGGCATGCCCTTCACTGGTGAACGTGACAGCTGCCTTGAAGCCACCCACGCTCAGCCTGACGGTCTTGCCAGCATGGCGAACCAGGCGCTCACGCGCCCAGGCCTCGCGGCGCAGCAGCGCATTGAGCGCCCGCACGGCGACACTCGCCGGGTCGGGAAGCGTCGGGAACGGCAGGCGCGGCAAGGCCGTGAGCCTGGGCAGCAATGACCACGGCGTGGCGTGGCGGGAAGGATCGTCGACAGGCATGATGCTGCAATTTTAACGGGTATGTGCCGCGCACGAAGGACGACGCTCGAAGCACCCAAGAAAACGGCGCCTGGTAGGCGCCGTTTCAAGACCATTTTCAGGCAGTGGCGCCGAGCCGGCGCACCGCCTGCGCCATGCATCAGCTGGCGTATTCGACCGGAATCTGCTGGATACCGGCGAGCAACCAGCCGCCAGCGGCAGGTTTGTACAGGTTCCAGACTTCCTCGAAACGGAAGGCTTCGGTACCGGGCTGCTCGCGCAGCATGCCGGAGAAGCGCACGCTGGCCAGGTGACCATCGGAAACCGTCTCGATGCCAAGCATTTCAGCGTTCAGCAAAACCACTTCAGTCACGTTGGCCGCGGCACCGCGCTCGTCGAGCTGGGGCTTGAGCTCAGAGACCAGATCGTCGGTCATGAATTCGCGCAGTTTGTCGGTGTCGCCCGAATCCCAGATCGCCTGGATTTCGATGAACTGCGCCTTGGCCTGCGCCAGGAAACGCTGGGTGTCGAAATCACCGGGAATGAACCAATTGCCTTCGGGATCCGCCTTGGGCACCGCAGTGCCTTCAACCGGTGCTGCCGTGGCGCCGGGGAAGGATGCGACAGGCTTGGGCGCGACGGCCGGTGCAGCGGCGACAGGTGCGGGTGCAGGGGCAGCAGCCGGCGCGGCAGGCGCATCGGACTGACGCCACATGGGTTGCTGCGGCTGATCATCGCGACCATTGTTGCGTGCGCTGTTGCCACCGAACGCGCCTTGCGCGGCGTGGCGGGGGCCGCTGTTACGCAGACGACGAACGATGAAGATCACCGCGAACACCACCAGGGCGATCAGCAGCATGCTGCCCAGGAATTCGGCGACGGCGCCCGACAGACCCATGTGCGAGAGCAAGGCGGCGATGCCCAGACCCGCTGCGATGCCGGCGATAGGACCAAACCAGCGTGACGCACCCGAGCGGGCACCAGCGGCGGCCGTGCCTGCTGCGGCACCAGCGACCGGCGCACGGGCGGCGGACGCTGCATTCGGTGCGGCTGCCGGCGGCGTGGTGGCTGCGCGGTTCTGCATCACGTTGGGGGATTGGCGACCCATGCTGGAGCCACCGCCCATGCGACGCGCTTCGGCGTCAAAGGACACGGCCAACAGGGCAGTACTGGAGACGGCAATGAGCGCCGCGGCGATTGCACGCGAAAAAGATCGCTTGAACATGATGGGGTAGCTCCTCGAATGCGGGGGCACAACGCCTGCCCGCGTTCCTTACAGAAAACTGAATGAACTAAGGATAACGGACATTGCGTCCATCCACAAGTTCAACCGCGTGGAGCGAATTTATTCGAGGCGAATGCCTTCATGCAGGGCGACCACGCCCGCGCTGAGATTGAAGTGCTGTACCCGGGACAGCCCTGCTGCCCGCAGCATGTCGGACAGGGTCTCCTGGTCGGGGTGCATGCGTATGGATTCGGCCAGGTAGCGATAGCTCTCGGCGTCGCCAGCAACGCGTTGACCCAACCAGGGCAGAATCTTGAAGGAGTACCAGTCGTAGACGGGGGCGAGCGGCTTGGCCACGCGCGAGAACTCGAGCACCAGCAGCTTTCCACCCGGCTTGAGCACCCGATGCATCTCAGCGAGTGCACGATCCTTGTGCGTCATGTTGCGCAAACCAAACGCAACGGTGACCCGATCGAAATAGCCATCCGGAAACGGCAGCTGTTCGGCATCGCACACAGCCGTGGGCAGGACCAGGCCGGCGTCGAGCATGCGATCGCGTCCCACGCGCAGCATGGAATCATTGATATCGGTCAGCCAGACTTCGCCTTCAGGGCCTGCGGCGCGGGCAAAGGCACGCGCCAGATCACCGGTTCCGCCGGCGATATCCAGAATTTTCATGCCGGGACGCACACCGGCACG
>JBAZPE010000152.1:0-5911 GCA_041648375.1 Burkholderiaceae bacterium
GTGCCGGCGGCGGCCAGCACCAGTGCGACGAGCAATAACGCCCAGGGCCACAGCCGCGCGGCGTGCGCAAGCCATTTCATGTGGAAAGCCATGTGCGTGCCAGGCCACCGTCCACACGATTCTGGCTCCATGTGTAGCCGGTCGTATAGCCTTGCACCTTGGGCGCAACACCAATCGCATCGGACGCATGTCCCACACCGATGGTGTAGCGCTTGTCCATCACGTGTTTCCAGGCTTTCAGATATTGCGCACGGGCCTCGTCGGCGTTGGGCGAGGACACGGCAGAGGCGATCAGGGTGTCAAGCGTCTTATCCTGAATGCCGCCCCAGAGCATGGGGCTGGGACCGTCGGAAAGCAGACGTGCGTAGCGCAGGTAGACGTCGGCACGAGGGCCTGAATGGAAAGGGGCAAGATCCCAATCGTAAAGCGACAGGGCGCGCTGTGCACCGATGTCGTCCAGTGCCTGATGATCAATCTTGAAGCCAAGTTGGCGGACCATTTGCACCGCAACCTGCGCGTAGTCGTTCTGCCATGACACCACCTTCAGGGTGTGCGCAGCTGGATCTACGCCGGCCTGCTCCAGCAATTGGCGCGCACGCGCCAGATCCGGCTTGCCATAAGGGTCGGCTTGCTCAAGCGCCCGGTCCCAGTAAAACGTGTCGGGGCGCATGGGTTGATCGCTGGTGATGCCCTCCTTGGCAACGAAGTTCATGTAGGCACGCTTGTCCACGCATAGCGCGATGGCCTGGCGCACACGGTCATCCTGCATCAGCTTGCTGGGCTTGCGATTGTTGAACGACAGAAAATACCAGGCCGAATCCTTCAGATACTGAATACCGATACGGTCGCCGCGCAGCGCATCCAGTTTGTCCTGGCCGACGTGGGCGACGTGCAGATCGCCCGAGCGCAGGGACATGCTGTTGTCGCGGTCGCCGCGCAGATCGAAGGTGACGGCATCCAGGTAGGGCAGGCCGGGCTGCCAGTATTTGTCGAAAGCGGGTGCATGGAATTGCACGTCAGGTTGCCACTTGCCAAACGTAAACGGGCCGGTGCCGATAGGCTGACGGATGGTGTCCTCCCAACCGTTCGATTCCGGCGCAATGATCCACAGTTCGGAGAGCAGGCTGAGAAAAGGGGCATAGGGCTCGGCGAGATCGACCTGCAGCGTGTTGGCTGCGGGTGTACTCAGGTCCTTGACCTGCTTCATGGCGCCGCTCAGCCAGCCGCCCTTGATTTTGTCGCGCACGCGTTCGAAGTTGGCCTTCACGTCCTGGGCGGTCAGCGTACGGCCATTGTGAAAGCGCACATCAGGACGGAGTATGAATGTGTAGCGGCGGCCATCAGGCGTGACGTCAAAGCGCTCGGCCAGAAACGGTTTGACAGTGCCATCGTCGGCAATGCTTGTCAGCGTTTCGGCATAGACCTGTTGCACCGAGATGGAGCCGGAGTGACGATGAGGGTCGGAGGTGTCCAATCCGATGAGCGCGATTTTCAGCGTGCCGCCCTTGCGCGGCGTGGCCGTCTGGGCGTGGACCATAGCCGGCGCCAGGCCAATGGCACCGGCAGCACTCAACAATTTCAGCAGGGTTCTACGTTGCATGACTTTCAATCCTGGCAATGGGAGATGGCGTTCGGGAGGGGTTGGCCGTCCATGCCGTCGTGGGGCAAGCCCAGGTGGCGCAGAACGGTGGGTGCGTAATCGATAAGGCTGACGGGTTGATCACAAGTGGTGCCGGGCGCGAAGCCCCCGCCCTGAACGATCAGGAAGGGCGCCTGCTCGTGCTTTCCCAAGCCGCCGTGCTGGCCGTAGCCCGTGTATGACTTTTTCTCGGCTCGATCGGCAGCAATCCAGCTCATGCCTGCGACGCCGTGTTGATTGCAGGCAGCGGTGGCGCTGAACGTCCCTGCGATGGCACATGCGGGATCGTCGATGGGCAGGCCGATACGTGCCAACGCCTGCCCGTGAAATATTTCGCCGCACCAGGGCTGCTCACGCAGGTGCGCGACGATGGGCGCAATGCGGCTTTCAACATCTGGCGTCACGCCCACCACAAAGGCGGTGCCGTTGGGGGCGACGACGACTTCCGTGCTGTCCGCAGCATCCTTCAACCTGGCGTCCACGAGTGAGGACTCGACATCGATTTCACCCACGACGGACTCCATGCCGTGGTCCGAGCCCACTATCAGGAGAATGTCGTCGCCCTGCGCCCGTAGACTGGCGACAACATCGAGGACACAAGCCACACAGGCTTCGGCACGGGCGATCGCTTGCATGTGCTGTGGTGACCCCAATGCGTGCCCGTGACCGGAATGATCAGGTTCAGATAACCACAGGGTGGCAACCCTTGGCGGGCGTGTACCCAGCAGCATCGCGCAAAATGCAGCGGTCATTTCCGCATCGCCGGCGGCACCACTGGCGATGTCCATCTTGGCTGCTGGCGCATGCCCGGGCCCGTAGGAACCTGCTCGATGAAAGACGTGCCCATAGGCATCGGGGTCACTGAAGTAAGCGGCGCCAGGTGACACGTTGGAATAAATGGCCGCGCCGCCGTGGTCAGCGGTGCGCTGTGCCAGCGTCGGCACGCGCAGTGTGCGACCGGTCGCCGCACGCATCTGCGCACGAAAATCCGGATGACCGACAGAGTGATTTTTCAACCCGTCGCCCGAAGCGAGCAACATGCAATTGCCCAGCAACCCATGGCGCGCCGGCAGACATCCTGTTGCGATGGTTGCAGAACTGACGCGCGTCGTGGATGGGAACACGCCACGGGCCTGGCTGAACCACGTCGAGTCGCGTGCCAGCGCGGTCAGCAACGGGCTGTTGACCGGGGTGATCAGATCGCGCCGCAGACTATCGCAGATAACAAGAATTACGCGTTTGTTTTTCATGTGAAAATAATATCAATCGTATATTGCAGTTGCGTGACCAAGTGGGTATTAGAATTAATTAGGATGATGTTTTTAAAGAAAAAAATCAGTGTTATTAATATAAAAAACGGCAATCCATTGATAATGGTTTGCCGTTATAAAAATAAATAAAAAGTGTTTTTCAATCGCGCGGTTGACGCGCTATGGGCGGGCGACACCATTTAGTGCGTAATCGAAGATGTCGAAGTTGCGCAGGCCCCCCTCAGCCGCGCGTTGTTGGTACGCTGGGGTGAGCGGGTGCGAGAGGAAGAAAGGGACACGTTGTTCCGATACGCCGCCATGAGAGCGCAGCGGGTGATCTCCCACGGTGCTCAGATCGTGTTCATCCTTGCGTGATCCAAGGACATATGACGCTTCCGAAATGGCAACCAGGTCGGCCTCGCGGTCCAGCGGCAACTCCAGGCGCTCGGCGGCATCAGGACCAGACAGCACATCCTGCACACCCGTCATGTCCTTGATGGCTTGCTTCATGGCCGGGATGTGGGCGGGGTCTTTGGCATAGATGCGAACAAACGAACCCAGTGCGCCGTGATGTCGAACAAACGGATCGGTGATGGGGCAAATGACGCGGGCGCTGCCTGGGCCAAACTCGGCTTCCAATCGATCCTGCAGGAAAATGGCGTTGGGCTGACCCTGCTCGTCGGTCTTGTCCGACATGCCGTGGTCTGCAATGCATGCGACCACGGCGCCTGCATCAATAAATGCCTGCAGGCGCGCGTCGACGGCGGCGAGAAAGGCGTCAGACTCCGGGGCGCCTGGCGCGAACTTGTGCTGGATGTAGTCGGAAAGCGATAGGTAGAGCAGGCGGGCCCGACCGGCACGCAGCAGCGCGAGCCCCGCATCCAGCACGAATAGCGATAGGTCGCCTGAATACATATCCGGAACCGGGCGACCCACCAGTGCAGGCACATCAGTTACGCCGTGCTCTTGTACGGTGCACTGGTCTGCTTTTTCTGACGAGAAGCAGATCCCGGTCATTCCGTGCCCCAGCACTTTGCGCAATTTGTCCTTGGCGGTCACCGCCGCTGTCGCAACGCCCGCTTGTGAGAGCAGACCGAGAATGGTCTCGCCGCGAAGCATCGCCGCGTCCGTCATCATGATCTCGCGTCCGGTTTCGCGATCCAGGAAATAGTTGCCGCCAATACCGTGAATGGCAGGGGGGGCGCCGGTCACGATCGACACGTTGTTCGGATTGGTGAACGATGGCATGACGCAGTCTGCAACCGTACCGAAACCAGTCTGATAACAGCGTGCGATCGCGGGGCAGATGCCGTCGGCAATGCCGCGCGTGATGTATTCCGGATCACAGCCGTCGATACAGACGACAACCGTGGGGACCTGGGGCAGGGTGTATTCGCGGCCGTGCAACGCAATGGTATTGAGCATGAGAGAGATCGAGTGGGATAAGTGCGATCAGAATATCGTGCTCATAACTCCTATGTTGTGATATATCTTGCGGTCTATATGAGTATTTCTCACGTATCTCGTCATCAGGTGGTCACGAATGTCTCGAATTCCTCCGCTTCCTGCGCTGCGTGCCTTCTTGGCGGCGTGCCGCAACGGAAGCTTCACTGCCGCGGCAGAAGAGTTGAACGTGACGCACGGGGCCATCAGCCGCCAGATCCATTTGCTTGAAGATTGGTTGGGCCAGACGCTGTTCGAGCGGATGGGACAGCGCATGGCGGCCACCCCGCATGCCCTGGCGTTTGCTCAGGAGGTCAGTGAGGCGATGGAGCGCATTGAGGATGCTGCCCGCCGCTATGGTCGTGGGAGTGCATCGAGTCTGCTGCGCGTCAATGCGCCGGCGACCTTTGCCATGCGCTGGTTGATCCCCCGGCTGCCCGATTTCTATGCGCAGCATCCCGGCATCATGGTGCAGGTGCAGACCGCTACGACGCAGCAGCTGGCCCTGGCGGGAAGCTTTGACCTGGCCATACGCACCGGTCAGGCGAATATCAATTATTTTTCCGCATTGCCCTTCATGCAGGAGTGGCACACGATCCTGGCGGCCCCCACATTGTTGGCCAGCCGTCCTCTGGAGAGGCTGGACCAATTGGCCGATCATGTCCTGCTCGAGACTGAAACGCGGCCCGGGCAATGGCAGCAATGGTTGAACGCGGCTGGCGTTCGTGACGAACCCGACGCCCCACGCCAGCGCTTCGACCACTTTTACGTCACCTACAGTGCACTGATCGACGGCCTTGGACTGGCGATCGGACCACTGCCCACACTGGACCGCGACCTGGCTGCCGGGCGCATCGTTCAACCGTTTCCAGCCTTACGCACGCCTGCGCGCCAGTACCATTGCCTCACGCCTGCCGGTGTGCCCAAGACAGCAGCGCACCGCAAGTTCGAAGAGTGGCTGCTGGCGCAGGGATGTCAGTAAAGCGTGGACCTCACCCGCGCCGGCAACTCACGGTCATACTTTTCCCCATCGATGTCGCCCTGGGTCACCGCAGCCAGCAAGGCGCCTGCGGTGGGGACGTTGATCGATTCGCGAGCAGGCGCAGGCTGCCACAGTTTTGAGCGCACGATCGCGCGGCTGCATTGGAAGTACACCGCATCGACATGAATTTTCACCACGCAGCGTGGCGGTTTGCCTTCGACAGCGAATCGATCGAGCAGCGCCGGATCGACGGTGATGGTGGCGCGACCGTTCACACGCAAGGTTTCGCCTACACCTGGAATCAGGAAAAGCAGGCCCACGCGCGGGTCGGCAAGGATGTTGCGCAGGCTGTCGACGCGGTTGTTGCCCCGACGATCGGGCAGCAGCAGCGTCTTGTCGTCCTGCACGGCCACGAAACCTGCCGAGTCGCCTCGCGGGGAGGCATCCATGCCGCCAGGCCCGACCGTGGCCAACACCGCGAAAGGCGAGGCTTCGATCATCGCGCGGTAGGACGCGTGCAGGTAGGTCAGCTCTTTCTTCAACGCTGCCGGGGGCACACTGTCGAAGATCGACTCAAGCTGCTCGGGGGTGTGGATC
>JBAZPE010000153.1:0-5850 GCA_041648375.1 Burkholderiaceae bacterium
TGACCGCCGCCTATGGTTTCGACAAGCCGCTGTATGTGCAATATTTCAGCTGGCTCTGGCGCACGCTGCAGGGTGATCTGGGCTACTCGATTTTCACAGGCGCGCCGGTGGCTGCAGAGCTGCGCAACGCCATCGCCAACACGTTCATTCTTGCTGTGCCCGCTGCCTGTCTGGGCTTTACCGTGGGCGTGACCCTGGGCACGATTGCCGCCCATTACCAGGGCACATTCGTCGACAAGATATTTTCCGCCTTTGCCATCACCGGTGTGAGCCTGCCGCACTACTGGTTCGCGATCGTGATGGTGGTGATCTTCTCTGTCACGATGAATTGGTTGCCCGCCCAGGGCATGCATTTCGAGGGTTTGCCCACCACCTGGGAGGACCTGAAATCGATCGTGCTTCCTGTGGTTACCCTCTCGCTCATTCCCATGGGCGTGGTGGCCCGCGTGACCCGCGCCACCGTGCTTGAGGTACTCAATCAGGATTTCGTCAACACGCTGCACGCCAAGGGATTGGTCGGCTACGAAATCCTCTACCACGTGTTGAAGAACGCAGCCCCTTCGGTCATCGCCGTGATCGGCCTGCAGTTCGGCTATCTGCTTGGCGGATCCATTCTGGTGGAAACGGTATTCAACTGGCCGGGATCGGGCAGCCTGCTGAATCTGGCGATCTTTCGCCGCGACGTGCCGGTCATGCAGGCGACCATTGTCATCCTCGCGTTCTTCTTCGTCCTGCTCAACCTGCTGGTGGACATCGCGCAGGCGGCGATAGACCCACGCATTCGCCGATAACAGGAGCGCATCATGACCGCCACGCCTGCTTCCGTCCTGCCCCCGCTCACCCCTGCACATCACCCGGACATCGAAAGCCCGGGCTACTGGCAGCAGGTGCGCACCCGCCTGGCACGTGACCCGGTGACCCTCGTCTCGGCAGTCATCCTGTTGCTCATCGTGCTCAGCGCCATCTTCGCGCCCTGGCTCGCCCCCCATGACCCCTACCAGGGCAACGTCATGACCCGTCTGAAGCCCGTGGGTTTTCCGGGCCATCTGCTGGGCACCGACGAGACCGGTCGCGACATGCTCTCACGGCTGCTGTATGGCGGCAGGCTTTCGCTCATTTCAGGCATTGTTCCCGTGGCATTCGCCCTGATGATAGGCGGCACGTTGGGCATTCTCGCGGGCTATCTCGGCGGCGCGGTCAACAGCATGATCATGCGCATCACCGATGTGTTCTTCGCGTTCCCCTCGATACTGCTGGCCATCGCCATCGTCGGTTTACTGGGAGCCGGGCTGTTCAATACGCTGCTCTCGCTCACCCTGGTGTTCATCCCTCAGGTCATCCGCATATCGGAAAGCGTAACGACCCAGGTGCGATCGCTGGATTTCGTGGAAGCCGCCAAGCTCAGTGGGGCCAGGCCGCTCACACTCATCCGGCATCAGATCCTGTCCAACGTGCTCAGCCCGATCCTCGTTTACTGCACCAGTCTGGTGAGCCTGTCGATCATTCTGGCAGCGGGTTTGAGTTTTCTGGGGCTGGGCGTGACTCCGCCCGCTGCCGAGTGGGGCCTGATGCTCAACGCACTGCGCCAGGCCATCTATGTCGACCCGGTCGTGGCCGCCCTGCCCGGTGCCGTGATTTTCGTCACGTCCATGTGCTTCAACCTGATCAGCGATGGCCTGCGCACGGCCATGGATGTTCGGATCAAACTCTAAGGTGAGCGCCATGACCCAAACCACGCTGCCGGAACTTGACCGACCGCTCAGCCCGCGTGATCGCGGTGGCCCGCAGCAACCCATGCTGATCGTGGAGCACATCAAAAAACACTTTCCCATCAGGAAAGGCCCCTTCGGACGGGTGGCCGGTGCGGTGCAGGCAGTCGACGGGGTGTCCTTCTCGATTGGCAAGGGCGAGGTGCTCGGCATTGTCGGCGAGTCCGGCTGCGGCAAGTCCACGCTGGCCAGACTGCTGATGCGCATGATGGCGCCAGACGCCGGCAGCATGATCTTCGATGGCGACCCCGTAGACGAGCACAACGGCATATCGATCGACCAACTGCATCGCGACGTGCAGATGGTGTTCCAGGACAGCTACTCGTCGTTGAACCCGCGCATGCCGATCGTGGACACCATCGCATTCACGCCCATCATCAATGGCCTGAGCACCACCGATGCGCAGGCCCGCGCCCGCGTACTGCTCAATCAGGTCGGCCTGGCACCCAATCTGTTCGCCAAGCGTTATCCGCATGAACTATCGGGCGGCCAGCGCCAGCGCGTGAACATTGCGCGGGCACTGGCCGTACAGCCTCGGCTGGTCATTCTGGACGAGCCGGTTTCCGCCCTGGACAAGTCGGTCGAAGCCCAGGTACTGAACCTTCTGGTGAAACTGCAGGAACTGCATAATCTGACCTACATCTTTATCAGTCACGACCTGAACGTGGTGCGATTCATCTCGGATCGCGTGGCAGTCATGTACCTCGGACGCATTGTGGAAACGGGTGCAGTCGATGACATCTACGCCAACCCCAAGCACCCCTACACGCGCGCCCTGCTGGCTTCTGCACCCAGTCTGGATCCTCGGCGCCGCACCCAAAGCGCGCCGCTGTTCGGCGACCCTCCCAACCCGATCAACCCACCCAGCGGCTGTCGGTTTCGCACGCGATGCCCGCACGCGCAAGCGGTGTGTGCAGAACAGGCGCCCGTGGCCACGCACGTCGATGGTGCCTCATCGCACACCGTGTGCTGCCACATGTCGCAAGTCGGCTCCGGTCACACCGATGCACCCGCGGGACATGAGGAGGTGGTGGCATGAGCGCGCTGATGGAGGTCGACAATCTCGAAGTGGCATTTGGAAAGGGTGCCGACGCCGTGCATGTGGTCAATGGCGTCAGCTTCTCACTACCCAAGGGCCAGGTGCTGGGCATTCTGGGTGAGTCTGGCTCAGGCAAGAGCGTGATGTTGCGCGCCTTGATGGGGCTATTGCCCAAGCATGCGAAAACCAGCGGGTCGGTGCGGCTGGACGGTCAGGAAATTGTGGGCATGGCGCCGCGTGCGCTGCGCAAGCTGCGCGGTTCATCGATTTCGATGATTTTTCAGGAGCCGATGACCGCATTCGATCCGGTCTTCACCGTGGGCAAGCAGATCATCGAAACCATACGCCGGCACGAAGGCGTGAGCCACCGCGATGCCGCGCGCCGCGCACTCGAACTCATGGAGCTGGTATCGATTCCTTCGGCCAGGAGCCGTCTGGACAATTACCCGCATGAAATGTCGGGTGGCATGCGTCAACGCGCCATGATCGCTCTGGCGCTGGCGTGCCGGCCCAAAGTGCTGCTCGCCGACGAACCCACGACCGCACTGGACGTGACGGTTCAGATCCAGATCCTGCTCCTGCTGCGTCGCATCCAGGCCGAGATGGATATGTCGATCATCTTCGTCACGCATGACATTGGCGTGGCGGTGGAAGTGTCGGATCACATTGGCGTGATGTACGCGGGCCGATTCATCGAAAAAGCCCCCGTGGAAACACTGATCGATGCCCACTGCCACCCCTACACGCAAGGGCTGCTGGCGTCGACCGTGCACGGTCAACGCAAGGGCACCCTGTTGCAAACCATTCCAGGCGCACCACCCAATCTGGCCCACATGCCGCCGGGCTGCGCTTTCGCGCCACGCTGCTCATACATGCAACCCGATCTTTGCCTGCAGGATCAACCAGCCCCACGTCAGCTTGGCAATGATCACACCGTTCGATGTGTGCGGGTGCACAGCATTCAATCGGCCGGACATGTGCCCGGCATCGATCTCGCGCGGCAGCCGCTGGCTTTGACTGTCTAGCGTTTCATCCCAGGGAGTTATCTCGTCATGTCCAACGCTTCGCCCCCACTGACCATCGCACAGGCTGCTGCACTGATCCAGACCGCCCAGGCCTCGCCTGTCGAACTCGTCACAGACTGCCTCAATCGCATCGACATGCTGGACGGCACCTATCACGCCTTCATCGACGTACTCGGGGCGGGCGCCCTGGCGCAGGCGCGCGTCGCCGAACAAGAGATCGCCGCGGGCCGCTACAAAGGTCCCTTGCACGGTATTCCCATCGGGCTGAAGGATATCTATGAAACCAAAGGCGTGCGCACCAGCGGACACTCCAGGGCATGCATAGACCACATGCCCGAGCGTGATGCCACCACAACAGCCCTGCTTGCGCAGGCAGGTGCCATCAACCTGGGCAAGCTCTCGACCTGGGAGTTCGCCATAGGCGGGCCGAGCTTCGATCTGCCCTGGCCGCCTGCGGTCAACCCCTGGAATCCAGGCCGGGACCCGGGCGGTTCGTCCTCCGGCACAGGCACCGCCGTTTCCCTGGGCATGGTGCTCGGCGGCATGGGATCGGACACTGGCGGATCCATCCGCTTTCCCGCCGCCATGTGCGGCATTGCCGGGATCAAACCCACCTATGGACGCGTCAGCCGCGCGGGCGTGTTGCCCCTGGCATTCTCGCTCGATCATGCGGGGCCCATGGCCCGAACCAGCCACGATTGTGCGCTCATGCTGCAGCCCATCGCCGGCTATGATCCGCGCGATCCCGCATCAGCCAATGTGGCCGTGCCTGATTTCACGGCAGGACTGACCGGCGACCTGAAAGGGTTGCGTATCGGCGTGCTGCGTCAGTTCTACGAACATGACAATCCGGCCGATGCCGACGTCGCCCTGGCCTTCGAAGACGCCTTGCGCGTGTTGCGTGACCTGGGTGCCGAGGTGGTCGAAGCACCCGCCATCTCTCCCATGGGAGACTTCATTGCGTCGGCATTCGTGATGAGCCGGTCGGAGGCCTACGCCATCCACGAATCGACACTGCAGACTGATCCCGGCATGCTGGGATCGCTGGCGCGCCAGCGCATTTTGCCCGGTGCCATGTTCAGCGCCGTGGACTATATCCAGGCCATGCGCAGGCGAGCAGAACTTACCGCAGAATTGGCCAGAGCCATGCAGGACATCGATTTGCTCGTGCTGCCGACGGTCCCCACTGCCGCACCTTTGATCAGCGCCATGACGGCGCACTTCAACGTCGATCGCCCGCTCTACACCACACCCTTCAATCTGACCGGCAGTCCCGCCATCTCGGTGTGCTCGGGGTTCAACGCCGAAGGTATGCCGCTGTCCTTGCAGATCGTGGGTCGACCGTTTGACGAGGTCAATGTGCTGCGTGCAGGCGACGCCTACGAGCGCGCCACCGCTTGGTGCGAAGCCATGCCCGAACCGATGTTGGCCGCGGCCGCCTGATTCCCGCGCTGTGGCCTCACTGTCCGATTCTTACCCGACACAAGGAAATACCATTATGACCGAGGAAGTGATCAGCAAAGAAACATTCGACGTACTCGTCGCCCGAGCCGGCCTGCAGAAGCTGGACGATGCCCAGACCTGCGATCTGCGCGACGCCTACAAATACGTCCAGGCCATGGCGGCGCGCGTGCGCACCCCGCGCGGGCGCGAAGCCGAGCCCGCCCTGATCTTCGTGCTGCCCAAGCCCGAGGCCGCATGATGAACGACACCACACCCACCATCGCCCAAGCGTCGCGCGACATTGCAGCGGGCAAGCTCTCCCCCGTTGCGCTGACCGACATGATGCTGGACCGTATCGACGCACAGAACGGGACGCTGAACGCGTTCGTGACGATCACGGCCGACATCGCACGCAAACAGGCGCGCCATGCCGAAGCCGAGATCAAGGCGGGTCGCTACCTGGGACCCATGCATGGCATTCCGCTGGGCTACAAGGATATCTTCGAGACGGCAGGCATTCTGACCACGGGCCATTCCCACTCACTGCTCGATCGCGTCCCGGAAAAAGATTGTT
>JBAZPE010000154.1:0-5845 GCA_041648375.1 Burkholderiaceae bacterium
CTATCGGTATGCCCATGACGAGCCACATGGCTACGCCGCCGGCGAGCACTATTTCCCCGACGGCGTGTCGGCCTCTTTCTATCAGCCGACAGACCGCGGGCTGGAGGCTAAAATCCAGCAGAAGCTCGCGTTTCTGCGCGAGTTGGATGCGACCGAACGTCAAACGCGCAAACGCTGAAGCCTCTCACGATGCCGGCGCGTCGTCAGATGCGCATACGCCCACTTTTTCACCTGTTTGTTTTTTACGAGATCACTGACTGCCATGCTAGACCCCACGTTGTTGCGCAAGGACCTGGACACTGTCATCACCCGACTGGCAAGCCGGGGCACCACGTTCGATCGGGCAAGTTTCGATGCACTGGAGTCTGAACGCAAGGCGGTGCAGACCGAAACCGAAGCCCTGCAGGCGCGTCGCAATGCGCTGGCCAAGCAGATTGGTCAGCTCAAGTCACGGGGTGAGGACGCCAGCGCGGTGATGTCGGAATCGCAAGCCATTCCCGCGCGGCTGAAGCAGCTCGAAGAGACCCTGGGAAGCGTGCAGGCCCGGCTGTTGGACATGCTGATGGGATTGCCCAATCTGCCGCACGAGAGCGTGCCGGTCGGCGCGTCCGAGCAGGACAACGTCGAAGTGCGTCGCTGGGTGCCGGGCGCGACCGATCCCAAGGCCGATCCTGCGCCGCTAGGCTTCGAACCGCGCGATCATGTCGCCTTGGGCGAACCCCTGGGCCTGGATTTCGAACTGGGTGCCAAGCTCTCGGGCGCCCGGTTTTCCTTCATGCGTGGCCCAATTGCGCGGTTGCACCGTGCGCTTGCGCAATTCATGCTGGATCTGCAAACGAACGAACACGGCTACACCGAGTGCTATACGCCCTACATCGTGAACGCATCGGTGTTGATGGGCACTGGCCAGTTGCCGAAGTTCAAGGACCAGATGTTCGCTGTCTCGCGCGGCGGTGATGACGAGGCGGGCCAGGGACCGGAAGACCAATACCTCATCTCGACCTCCGAGATCACGCTCACCAGCTCGGTGCGCGACAGCATCGTGGCAGGCGCCGACCTGCCCATCCGTCTGACGGCGCACACGCCGTGCTTCCGTTCCGAAGCGGGCAGCGGTGGACGGGACATTCGCGGCATGATCCGTCAACACCAGTTCGACAAGGTCGAAATGGTGCAGATCACCCATCCCGAGGCCTCCTACGAGGCGCTCGAAGCCATGGCCACGCACGCCGAAGCTGTGCTTCAGCGGCTGGGATTGCCTTACCGCGTCATGCTGCTGTGCACGGGTGATATGGGCTTCGGTGCCACCAAAACCTACGATCTGGAAGTGTGGTTGCCGGCGCAGAACACCTGGCGCGAGATTTCTTCGGTGTCGAATTGCGAAAGCTTCCAGGCGCGACGCATGCAGGCCCGCTATCGCACGGCAGATAACAAAACTGCGCTGGTGCACACGCTTAATGGTTCGGGCCTGGCCGTGGGCCGTGCGATGGTTGCCGTGCTGGAAAATTATCAGCAGGCCGACGGCAGCATTGTGGTGCCTGAGGCGTTGCGTCCCTACCTGGGTGGGCAGGAACGGCTCGCCAGTCAGGGCTGATTATCTGTCCCGCCCGCGACCCCGGCCATGATGGCGGTGGTCGCGACCTCGGTCATGGCGATCCCAGTGGCGCGGACCGTGGTGCGGGCGCGGCCCGTAATACACGGGTCGTGGTGAGTAGTAGCCCGGGCCCGGGCCGTAGTACACAGGCGGTGGGGCGTAATACACCGGCGGACGATAGACCGGTGGGGGGGCCACATACACGGGTGGACCGCCGTAACCGTAGACCGGTCCTGGTACGCCGATGTTCACGCCGATATCCACCCGGGCCATCGCTGCTGAAGCGAATAGGAAGGATGCGGCGCCCAGTGCTGCAATGAACCAACGTTTCATGGTGTCCCTGCCTTGCCGCAAGCGGCGTGTTGTTGTGATGGCTGCATTTTGCGCCGCATTCCATAGCTTGCGCCGGTCTGCGCGTGCCCCAATAGCGACAATCGGCAACGCTGCAATGCGACCGATTCTTATCGTTACAAAAAAAATGAGCGGGTGGGCCGGAGATTCTTAGAGGCAGCTGAACAGACCGAAATCCGCTGAAATAGCTGTCTGGATGTGTCCACACGCATGGCGCATTTACGTTCTGTTTCTACTTTGGTGACGTCAGTCTGTCTTGGTCGACTGCAGGGGGATGGCAAACGCGTGATGTATCCCTTCTTGGCTGCCATCGTTGGGGGTGTCATCCGTCCCCGCTAAGGTTATGCTTGCGCTGCCCGATTCCGGGCCGTCGTCAAGGAGCTCGTCCGCCAATGTCTGTCGCCGCCTGGATCGCCACGCTGTTGGGCGCGGTGCTCGTCGTGTATGTCATCGTGGTATTCAATCGGCTGGTCAGACTGCGCAACATGACGCGGGAAGGGTGGAGCGGTATTGACGTTCAACTGCGTCGGCGCGCGGATCTCATCCCCAACATCGTCGCCACCGTCAAAGGCTATGCGCAACACGAGCAATCCGTGCTCGAAGAGGTTACCGCGCGTCGTGCAGCCAGTATGACGGCCTCGGGGGTCGCTGAGCAGGAACGGGCCGAAGGCGCGCTGACCGGTGCATTGGGACGATTGTTCGCCGTGGCCGAGGCCTATCCCGAGCTGCGTGCTGACGCCAACTTCCGCGCCCTGCAGAGTGAGTTGACCGATACCGAAGATCACATTCAGATGGCTCGACGCTACTACAACGGTTGCGTGCGCGAACTGAACACGCTGATCGAATCGTTTCCCAGTGTGCTTGTCGCCAAACCTTTCGGTTTCAAGCAAGCGTCCTATTTTGCGCTGGACAGTGCCGACCAGGCGGCCGTGCCACAGGTGAAACTCTCATGACAATGTTGATGAGCCCAAACAGCCCGGCGTGTCGCTCTGGACGTCAAGGTTATCGCCGGCTCATTGCCTGGCTGCTGATACTTGCATGCCTGATCGGCCTGATGCTGCCCTATGGCAATGCCGATGCAGCATCTTTCAGATGGCCCTGGAGCGCACAGCCCGCCGAGACCGAGCCCGCTTCCGAAGTCGAGACGGTGACGCTGGAGGCGACCGAAGCGGGTGAGGCCGTGGATATGGCCGTCGATCAGGTGGGCGTTCCGCCCATGATCAGCTACCCCAACCCACCTTCGGTCCGCGCATACCCTGCGCCGCCTCAGTCCACTGTAGAAGACGTCACCGCTGATGATGCGCGGCCTGTAGACCCCGACACGATCTATATTTCGCCGTCACGTGACGGCGCCGATCATGCTGTCATGGCGCCACCGCTCGCTGGTCGCAGTACGCCTGCGCGCGGTGCAGGCGAGCGGGAACGGATCAGCCTGTTCGCCAGTGATATCGCCGTGCAGACCAACGGCGACCTGCTCGTCACCGAGCGCATCCGCGTGGTGTCCAACGGGGACGAAATAAAGCGCGGCATTGTGCGCGATTTTCCTACGCGTTACCGCACCCCTGGCGGCCTCAATGTGAAAGTCGGCATGGAAGTTCAATCCGTTTCTCGCGATGGATTCGATGAGCCATACGCCGTCACCCGTATCGCCAACGGCGTTCGGATCCGGATGGGGCAGGCGGATGTGCTGCTCGATCGCGGGGTCCACGAATACGTCATTCGATACCGTACAACGCGACAGATCGGGTTTTTTGACACGTTCGACGAGCTTTACTGGAACGTGACCGGGTCGGACTGGACCTTCCCGATCGAGGTCGCGACCGCACGCATCACCTTGCCGGCGCAAGTGCCTATCCAGAACACGGCGGTCTATACGGGTCCGCATGGATCTCGCGGAGCAGCAGCGGAGGAAGTCTCACGCGGGCCTGGACAGGTCGAGTTCCGCACGACCGAGGCGCTGGGCGTGCGTGAGGGGCTGACGGTGGCGGCGTCCTGGCCGACAGGAATCGTCCATCCGCCTTCGCTGCAACAGATTGCGTTTTATTGGGTACGTGACAACCTGGTACTGGGTACCGCCGTTCTGGGTGCTGTGCTGCTGATCGGGTATTACCTTGTCTGCGCGTTTCGGGTGCGCAGACGATCACCCCGTCTGGTGGTGCCGCTGTTCGAGCCTCCGGAGGGGATGTCTGCACCTGCCGTGCGCTTTGTCGTGAAGCAACGGCTGGACGATCAGCTCTTCACCATCGCCATGCTTGAGCTGATTGCCTTGAGATGGCTGCGCATGACGCGCCAGGCAGATGACGACGTTGAGTTTGAACGGCTGTCGGGTCGTCCAGGTGCTGCGCCGCCTGATGACCCCGTGCTCAAGCAGGTGCTGAACAAGATGTTCGGGACATCCAGCAAATTCTTGCGTGACGAGCTGGGGTCAAATCGCCTTCAGGATGGTGAAGATCTGCTGGAGGAACGCATTCATGAGCGCTGGTCGGGTCTGTTCAATAGCGGGCGGCGTATGGCCCGCCGTGGCACGCTCTGGTGGTTTGTTTACACCGCAGTTTGTGCGGCAGTGACGTGGATGGTCGAGCCCAATAATCTGCCCGCTGTGCTGGGCGGCCTCGCATTCGGCATTCCGGGCGCAGCTGCGCTGGCGTTCATCGTGCGTTCCTGGTGGCGTACGAAATTTACGATCGGGTCGTTTCTGTTCGCGTTGTTGTTTGTTGCGCCATTTCTGTTTGGTGGAGTCGCGCTGTTGCTGACCAACACGCGCCCGTTCATCACCGGGGCGTTGCCGGGGCTCCTGCCGCTGGCGTTCTTGCCTGTCGTGATATCTGCCTACCAGTTCCTGCGCGGCTACACGGAACAAGGCGCGCTCATTCGGGATCAGATAGACGGCTTCAAGCAATATCTGAAGATCGCCGAAGGCCCTCGGTTGACCGCGTTAACCACGCCGGAGGAAAGGCTTGAAGTATTCGAGCGGTTTCTGCCTTACGCGGTGGCGCTTGATGTGGGTCGTGACTGGTCGGAAGCCTTTGCGAAGTTCTTCCAAGGTACTGCGGCACTGGCCATGATCGACAGCATGCAGCGCAACTATGCAGGTCATGACATGCTGCGTGAAAACCCAACAAACGCAGCACGTGCGTTCTCGCACGATATCGTGTCGCAGAGTGAGGACGACAGTGACTATGTCACGTCCTCTTCCTCAAGCTCGCCAGGAAGCAGCAGCAGCTCGTCGAGCCGCTCCTCCTCTTCCTCGTCCAGTGGCTCGTCCGGCGGCGGATCGTCCGGTGGCGGAGGCGGAGGTGGGGGTGGATCGGGCTGGTAGAGGTGGATGGGGCGGTAGAAGGCCTGGACGGCTTACCGCCACCGCGGCTGTAAGCCAAGCCGCCGATCCGTGGATACCTCAGCTTTTCAGGGCGTCGGCCAGCAAGGTGTTGATCAGTTCGTTGACCGATACATCAGTCTTTTCAGCCCTGGCGCGCAAGTCGTCGATCAGCGGTTGGGTCAGTTTGACCGGAAAAGGCACCAGGCCGGCTGCCTGATCCAGTTTGCGTTGCTCGCGCCGGTCAGGCAGAGCGCCTGCGACCTGGCCGAATCGGCCGGGTGTGCGTGTGGCCTTCAGGTCGCCTATCAGCTTCAGGGCCTTGTTTTTTTCGATGTCTGTCTTTTTCATGGTGGTCTTCGTGTAAACCGCCATTTTGACAGCAATTCGCCGAAACAATTACTTGCTTTCTAATCGGATAATCGGCGTCTTATGATGGTCCGACCTGCTGCGGTGCACGATTTATGCGGTGCACCACTCTCCAAGGTAACAAGGCTCGCGATGACGCTTATGAGGCGAACAGGTTTGGCATGTGTACTGGGTGCAGGGTGTGTGGCACTTCACACCGTGCACGCCCAGCAATTGGA
>JBAZPE010000155.1:0-5815 GCA_041648375.1 Burkholderiaceae bacterium
AGTCGATCGATGAACGAGAGTTTGCTCACATCCGGCAAGAGCGAACCGTAACGTCGGTCCAGCGCTTTTTTGGTGTCTTTGGGCAGCGCCGCCAATGCATCGTCGAACACGTTGTTCTTGTGCGTGGCGATTACGCCCAATCGCCATCCTGTGGCCCCGAAGTACTTGGAGAACGAGTACACCAGCATGGTGTTCTGCGGGCAGATGGCAAACAGTGAACGGAAGTCATCGGCGAAGGTGCCGTACACATCATCGGTCAAGATGTACAGGTCGGGTCGGTGGTCCCGCACGATCTGAGCGACCTTCTCCAGACTTCGGTCATCCATCTTCACGGAGGGTGGATTGCTCGGATTCACGCAGAAGAAAATCTTGATTGCGGGGTCTTTCAGTTTCTCCAGCTCCGCGTCCGGATATTGCCATCCCTGGGTCGGATCGGCATCGATGTACACCGACTCCAGGCCGTACTCGTCCAGTTCCGGGATCTCGATATAGGGCGTGAACACCGGCATGCCGATGGCCACCTTGTCGCCACGCTTGAGCAGGCCATTCTGCTTGAGCGAGTTGAAGATGTAGGTCATGGCGGCCGTGCCGCCTTCCACCGCGAACAGATCGACGCTTTTGGCGGGCAGGAAGCCGCCAATCATCTCCTTGACGATGTATTGCCGCACGATCTGCTCGCTGACGCTCAGCATGCGGGGCGGAACAGGGTAGTTCGTGCCCAGGACACCTTCGACCATCTCATGCAGAAATGCGGATGCCGACAAGCCAATCTGATCGCGGATATAGCTCAGGCTGCGCGCCAGAAAGGCCACGCCCGGCTTGTCGCGGTTCTCGGCGGTGAAGCGTTCGAATCGCGCTTCGATGCCGTCGATGTGCGGCAGGCCGCCCACGCCATGCGGCATATAGGAGTAGGAGAGTTCAGCCTCGGTGGTGGCAAACAGCCCCAGTTGGAAGAAGGCACGTCGGGGCAGGGTGGCCAGGAAGTTGGGATTACCACGTCCTGCGTTGAGCATCAGTCGATTTTCTTTGCCCGACGCCAGTTTGATCAATTCGTCCTTGAGTTCGAATGGGCTGAGTTTTGCGTATTTAGAGTAGTCAACGGCCATTGAAATATGTCTCCAGCGTGGTTAAACAAACGCAACAACGAGTGGGCCCAGCAGCGTGAGGAACACGTTTGCCAGCGCATACGTGATCGCAAAAGGCGTCGTGGGAATCGAGTTGCCTGCCTTGTCCAGAATTTCGCCAAAAGCGGGATTGGCGCTGCGCGAGCCCGACAGGGCGCCCGCAAAAATGGCGGTGTTGTCGTAGTGCAGCAGGTATTTTCCGACCAGCATGGTGATGACCATGGGAACGATCGTGACCAGCACGCCCACGATGAATAGCGAAACACCGCTCTGTGCGATGGTGTGCACGGCCTGGGCACCTGATTGCAACCCGACGACCGCCACAAAGCCTGCCAGACCCAAGTCACGCAACAGCGCGGAGGCAGCGGTTGGCATGTTGCCCAGCGCCATGTTGCGGCTGCGATACCAACCGAAGGCAAGGCCGGAAAGCAGCGCGCCGCCACCGCTGCCCAGCGTGAGTGGAATGGAGCCCAGGCGGACTACGATCAGTCCGAGCAGCAGCCCGACGACCAGACCGACGCCGTGGAATATGAAATCGGTTTTGTCACTGGGAACGATGACGATGCCTGCGGCTTTTGCGGCACGTGCCACGTCGTCAGCAGTGCCATACAGCGTCACGATATCGCTGGCTTCGATAATGGTGTCAGCCAGCAAGGGCATCGGCTTGCCGCCACGCTTCAGCTCGGTCACAAAAATGCCGTGCTTCAGCGACGCATTGGCTGTGGTGCGAATGTCACCGACCGTGCGACCCACGAATGCCGGGTTCGAGACGGCCACGTCGCGCGTGACGACGATCAGGTCCATGCCGGTAGACGATTGCAGTTCTGGCCCGATCGCGCTGGCGATATTGACCACGCCCGATCGACGCCCCACGATCAGAATGATGTCACCCGCCAGCAGCACGAGTGACTCATCGGCCGCAAGCAGGGCGCCGTCGCGCTTGACCCGTTCAATGCTGATGGTGGCGCCATTGTTGGCCAGTGCTTGTGCCTCGATATCGGCAATCGTTTTGCCTGCCAGATGCTCGACACGAAAGAGCCGTCCCACCAGATCCGGCATGGCGGGTTGTTCGCCGGGGCCAAATACCTGCAGGCCTGCCAGAAGATCGGCCTCGGCCTTGATCGCATCGTCACGAATGCCGCGTTTCATGAACCAGGGCAGCACATTGACGCACATGATGATGGCGCCGAATGAACCAAAAATGTAGGTCACTGCATAGCCTACGGCGACATTGCCCTGCAAGAGCTGGGTTTGAGCGGGATCCAGCCCCAGTTTGCCGATGGCCGCACCGGCTGTGCCGATAATGGCGGATTGTGTCAGCGCGCCTGCGGCAACGCCTGCCGCCAGGCCCTTATCCAGGCTGAATAGCTTGGCCAGCACGATGACCGTGAGCAGACCACTGACGGCCAGCACGGCAGCCATCACCACCTCGCGGATGGATTTTCGACCCAGTGAGCGGAAGAATTGAGGCCCGCTTTCGAAGCCGACCGCATAGATGAAGAGCGCAAACAGCAACGACTTGATGCCGTTGTCGATCTGGATGCCGACCTGACTGATGATCACGGCGACCAGCAACGATCCCGCGACGCTTCCGAGTTGAAAAGTGCCGAACTGGAACTTTCCTATCCAATATCCCCCGGCGAGGGCGAGGAACAGCGCGATTTCTGGCGCCTGATTGAAGATGCTCTGCAGATACGCCATCGACCATGCCTCTTGAGAAACGCATCGGATGGCGCAATGTCCGTGTACTCACAGCATCTCGCCATAGCAATCGACTGTCGGAAATTCAAAGTGTGAAGAAATTCCGACCTTTTGTAAGTCTCATTCCATCACGCGAGTGTGACAGTGTCAATCTGTCTTGGACAGGCGATTCTCCACACGACGTAAACTCGACCTTTTGCCCGGATACGTCATGCAGCGAACATCGACCACACCTCCGCCCGCAACGCATGGTTCTGCCAGGTCGCCTGCATCGCGCGGTTTTATCCTGCTGTTGGTCATGATTGCCGCGGTCAGCCCTCTGGGGATCAATCTCTATCTGCCCTCGATGCCCGGCATGGCACGCATGCTGCAGGTGGATTACGCCTCGATCCAACTCACGCTGTCGGTGTACATCGCCGCCATTGCGGTGGGTCAGCTGATCGTGGGGCCGATCTCCGATCGCTACGGTCGGCGACCGGTGCTGCTCGGTGGCCTGGCGACATTCGTGGTGGGCTCGGCGATCTGCATGCTTGCCCCGAATGTCGGCACGTTGATCGCGGGGCGTGTCATTCAGGCGCTGGGTGGCTGCGCAGGGATTGCGCTCAGTCGTGCCATCGTGCGCGATCTGTACGACCGGGACCGGGCAGCGAGCATGATCGGCTACGTCACGATGGGCATGGCGGTGGCGCCCATGGTCGCCCCCACGATCGGCGGTGCGTTGGAGCTGGCGTTCGACTGGCGTGCAGGATTTGCGTTTCTGACCGTCTTCGGCATTGGCACGCTGTGGGCGACCTACCGCTGGCTGCACGAGACGGCACCGCGTGTGGGGGAGGCGTCAAGCGCATCGGCGCTGATACGTGACTATGGCTGGTTGTTGCGCAGCCGCGTGTTCTGGGGCTATGCGCTGACGGCCGGGGCGTCGGCGTCAGCCTTTTTTGCATTCGTGGGCGGCGGCGCTTACGTCGTGATCAACCTCATGGGCAAGACGCCCGTGGAATACGGCATGTATTTTGCGCTGGTCAGTGTCGGCTACATGCTGGGCAACTTCGGCTCCGGGCGCTATGCGATTCGGTTCGGTCCGCAACGCATGATGCATGCGGGTCTGGTCGCCAGCATGGGTGCCGCCTTTGTCATGGCAGCGCTTCATGCTGCCGGCCTGATGCACCCGCTGGCTTTCTTTTTGCCTATGCTGGTGATGGCCATGGGCAATGGCCTGACCTTGCCAAGTTGCATTGCTGGCGCTGTCAGCGTGAAGCCCGAGGTGGCGGGCGCGGCATCGGGGTTGGCTGGCAGTATCCAGATGGGCGCCGGTGCCATTGTGGCAGCGCTTGTCGGTATGCAACTGCAGGGATCGGCCTGGCCACTGATCATCGCGCTGATCAGCTGTACGGTCGTCGCGTTTCTGACCTTGCGCGTGCTGGTGCGCTGAGCCTCAGGGCTGATCGTTGTTTTTCGCCGGGCCTGTCTTACTATCGAATCTTGACTGCACGATGACGCTCAAAGGTTAAAACGGAATATGCTTGGCCGCGAAGAATTGGAAGGCGAAGTAAGCCGATTGCGTGCGCTTTTGACATACGTCGGTGTCGATCCCGATCGCTCGCTTCCCGTCAAAGATCTTGCAGTCGCAGAGGCTGCGGTCATACACGCGAACCCCGAGCTGGCAGGCGATGCCGATCCCCACGCGTCAGCGGTGGCCCTGCGCCGGAGCGAGGAACGGTTTCGGACCATTGTGGACACGATCGAGACCGCTTTTGCGATTGTCGAAGTCAAGTTTGATGAGAACGATCGCCCCGTAGACTATCGCTTCATACAGGTCAACCCGGCGTTCGAGCGGCAGGCCGGGGTGAACCTTCTGGGCAAATGGGTGACAAGCTACGCCCCGGATCTGGAAGACTTCTGGTTCGAAACCTACGGTCGTGTTGCCAAAACGCGGGAGCCAGCGAACTTCGAGAACTACGCCACCCATTTTGAACGGTGGTTCGATGTGCGAGCGGTCCCTGTAGGCGATCCCGTCGAGCGGCAGATCGGCATTTTCTTCAATGACACGACGGAAAGGCGGCGATCGCAGGAGCAGTTGCTCATCAGCGAGGCCGTCGCACGCCAGAACTCCGAACGCGTTCAGTTGGCGCTTGCCGCCGGTGCCATCATCGGCACGTGGAATTGGGATCTGCCTACCGATCAGTTCGCCGTCGATGAAGCGTTTGCCAGCGCATTCGGCATCGATCCCACCCTGGGGCGCAGCGGTTTGAGCCTGCAGCAGGTGATTGCGACCGTGCATCCGGAAGACAAGGCCGGACTGGAAGATGCCATTAGCCAGGCGATCGTGCGTGGCGGCCCCTATGCGCACCAGTATCGTGTGTTCAGCGCCCAGGGCGTCTATCGCTGGGTCGAGGCTAACGGGCGCGTCGATTTCGCGCCTGATGGTACGCCAAAAAGTTTTCCTGGCGTATTGATCGACGTGCAGGAGCGCCGGGCCGTGCAGGCCGAGCGCGACCAGGCTGCCGCCGCCTTGAAGGCGTTGAGCGAGACGCTGGAGCAGCAGGTCGCCGAGCGCACCGCCGAGCTCATACAGGCGGAAGAAAAACTGCGCCAATCCCAAAAAATGGAAGCGGTCGGCCAGTTGACCGGGGGGTTGGCCCACGATTTCAACAATCTGCTGGCCGGCATTTCCGGCGCGCTCGAATTGATGTCCCTGAGAATTGCGCAGGGTCAGATCGGGGGCGTCGACAAGTATGTTGCAGTCGCTCAAGGGGCGGCCAAGCGCGCGGCCGCCCTGACGCATCGATTGCTGGCCTTTTCGCGCCGTCAGACACTCGATCCGAAGCCGACCGATATCAACTCGCTGGTTCTGGGCATGAGCGAGCTGATTCAGCGCACGGTCGGCCCCGGCATCGCCGTGGAGACCTGTGGTGCAGACGACCTGTGGACGATTTGCGTGGACGCGGGCCAGCTCGAAAACGCCCTGCTGAACCTGTGCCTCAATGCGCGCG